>JAZRRA010000136.1:0-8067 GCA_045650305.1 Faecousia sp. | reverse complement strand
ATTATTCTCACAGGCCGAGCCAATGATCAGGCCTTCACGCAGCTTGATTAATTCAGATTTCAGGAATCTGGGGAATTTTTTGAAATACTTTAAATTGGCATCGGTAATCAAATGGTAAAGATTACGCAAGCCCATCTGATTTTTCGCCAGCACGACGATATGTTCGGCTTTACCGCTTTCCCGTCTGTGCTCGCCACGGACAGAAGAAACAAATCCATTGACCTGGGACAAAGAATGGATACCCTTCTGCTGAAGCATCTGGGCAAACTGTGCCATGATCAGGCCACAAGTCACAGCGTCATCTGCGGCACGGTGGTGATTAAATTCCGGTAAATTCAATGCGTCTGCCACTAAATTCAGCTTAAACTGCTTGAGATTGGTCATCAAAACCTTAGACAGCACCAAAGTATCCACCGAAGTGTAGGGATAGGGATAGCCTAAGTTTTTACAAGCAGTCTGTATAAATCCGGTATCGAAATCCGCATTATGGGCCACCAGCACCCGATCCCCTACAAATTCCAGGAATTTGGGAAGGATCTGCTCAATAGTCGGCGCGCCTTTCACCATAGCATCCGTAATACCGGTAAGTTCTGTGGTGATTTTATCCAGCTTTTGATGGGGATCCACAAAGGTTTGGAAACGGTCAATTTCCTTGCCGTTTTCCATCAGTACTGCACCGATTTCAATGATTTTATCATTCCGGGAATCCAAACCGGTGGTTTCCAAATCGAAGGCAACATACCGATCGCTCAGGCGTATATCCTGCTTGCCGTGTACCGCAACAATATCATCCACATCATTGACATAGTAGCCTTCACAACCGTAGAGCACCTTGATGGTCTCATCGGTGCCTGCAATCTTCGGCGCACCCTTCCAATCTTCGATACAGTGAAGAGCATCGGTAAAAGACTGACAGCAGCCGTGATCTGTGATCGCGATCGCACGATGCCCCCATGCCGCCGCCTGCTTAATGGCCGCGGCAGTTTTGGTCAGAGCATCCATATTGCTCATAACCGTGTGCATGTGCAATTCCACACGCTTATCACCCTCTGCCCGATCCATACGTTTTGGCATTTCACCGGGCATAATGGCTGTGGGTTGCAATACAGTTTCGTTATCGAATTTGTTGACAGTCATCCGTCCCTGAACCTTTAAAACAGCACCCACTTTGACCTTCGACAAAATCGGTTCTGCCTCGTCCTGCTCCATAAACCGGTTTACACGCACAGAGCCATAGTTATCGGTCATATCAAAATTGATAATCACCGCATTGCGCTTTTTCAGTTCCTTATGTTCTACACTAAAGACCCGGCCTTCCACAATGACACTGCCCAGATCCAGGGTTACATCCTGCATAGGAACAGCTTTTCCCTTAAAGGCTCGTCCGTAGATTGCATCTGTGGGTTCTTTTTTCTGTTCTTTCTTTTCCTTGTCAAAATTCACTTTCGGAAGATCCTGCATCATTTTGCCACGCATTTTTTCCATGGCTTCGTACAAGGCCTCACCGGTAAGATTTTCACCGGAATGAAATTCAACAGTCACCGCAACGCCAAACATGGCATGGATCTGACGCACAACCGCCGGCAGGCACTTGTTTAATTCATCCTTGCCGTTACCGCGAAGATACACATGAAGGGTATCCGCCTCCCATTGCCATTTCGCACCGGACAAGGAGGCTCTTGCCATAGAGTCCTCTGCCACGAAAAGTCCCATAAAAAACTCGTCCGGCATTTGCTGTAACATATCCCGGGGATAGATCAGGTAAAGTGCCATACGATTCAGGTGATATGTATCTTGTATTCCCTCTGCAACCGTTCGACGATCCTTATCACTGAAGTAAATATCCGATTCCAGCGTAATGGATACACTCCGGCTCTCCGGATCAATATCTGCCGCGGCAACAGCCGCCTGAGAAAGCACTGTTTCCAGATGCTCAGGCGGCTGATATTGGGAAAACATATTTAGGAAAGGTATCTTTCTATTCATAATTCCTCAATTCTTTTTAATAAAGCAGAAAGCAATTCTTCATAAGGTAATTTGCATATCTGCTGTCCTTTTTCAAACAGCAGGCCGCATCCATCGCCACCGGCAATCCCAATATCGGCTTCCCGTGCCTCTCCCGGGCCGTTGACAACACAACCCATGACCGCCACGGTAATGGGTTTTTCACAATTTTTTAGTTTCGCATCCACCTGATTCACCAAACCGATCAAATCGATTTGGGTTCTGCCGCAAGTGGGGCAGGAAATGATATTCACGCCTTCCTTCCGCAGACCGGCAGCCTTCAAAATATCCTTGGCGGCATATACTTCCTCCACCGGATCATCCGTCAGGCTCACACGGATGGTATCACCGATGCCATCCAAAAGCAACGCACCGATACCCATGGCAGACTTCATCAGTCCCATTTTCACCGGACCGGTCTCTGTGACACCAATGTGCAGAGGATAATCGCACCGACTGCGGAACAGCCGTGCTGCCGCAACCATGGTAGGCACTGTTGAGGATTTCATAGACACGCAGGTATCGTGGAAATCGTACTTTTCCAGAAGTGCCAAATGCTCAAATGCACTCTCAACCAGTGCCTCTGCGGTAGGATGCCCGTATTTTTCCAGCAGTTTTTTATCTAAGCTGCCGCCGTTGACACCGATACGAATGGGAATATTTCGTGCTTTACAAACATCCACCACTGCCTTAACCCGATCTTCCCCACCAATATTGCCGGGGTTAATGCGAATCTTGGATGCACCGCCCTCTGCGGCGGCAATGGCAAGTCGATAGTCAAAGTGAATATCCGCAACCAACGGCAGATCCGACTGTTGACAGATTTTGGCAAAACACTCTGCTGCCTCCATATTGGGAACTGCTAACCTTGCGATCTGGCATCCGGCAGTCTTTAATTTGCGGATCTGTGCCAAAGAGCCTTCCACATCGGTCGTTTTGGTATTCAGCATAGACTGAATGGCTACCGGAGCACCGCCGCCAATGGGAACATTTCCCACCAAAATCTGTCTTGTCATTTCATTCACCCCTTGAAAATAAAGATAATATCTTTAAACATGATCACGGCCATCAGCAGTAACAGTAGTACCATACCGGCACCGTGAATATAACCTTCGTACTTGGGATTTAATTTCTTCTTTGTGATCTTTTCGATACCGGTGGTCAAAAGCAATCCTACACAACGACCACCATCCAATGCAGGAATAGGCAGCATATTCATAACTGCCAAATTCAGTGAGATAAAACCGCCGAAATACAGCATATTCAAAATGGCAATCCCAACAGTTTTGGATTGGGTAGCTGTATCGGACATAACCTGAACAATTCCCACCGGGCCTGCCATATCCTGCAAGCCTAACTGACCGGTCACCAGCATCTTCAGGCTAATCCATACACTTTGGATCACACTGCAGGTAGATTCCATGGTATAGGGAATCAGTCCCCCCAACGAGGCAGGTTCTCTGTCAAAACCGAATCCGTATCTCACTTCTTCCTGCTTCGTCTTTTCATTAATAAATGTTCCCTTTTCCATGGCATAATCGTCAAAAGTAAGGGTTTTACCATCGCGATTTACAACAATATCATGGGTAGGACTTTCCACCATTAACATCAAAAGTGCATCAGATGCAACATAGGTGCGATACCCATCAATGGAGTAGATCTCGTCACCTTCCTGCAAGCCGCCTTCCCGGATAACGGTACATCCGGCCTCCACATCGGTGATTTTCGTGGTGCTATACGACTTATCAAAGGAAAATACAAGCAAAAGCAGTAAAATACCGATAACCAAATTCATAAAAGCACCGGCAACCAAAATGATCAGCCGCTTCCACCATGCTGCTTTTTGGAAAGAACGGGGGTTTTCTGTATCCTCATCCTCACCTTCCATAGCACAATAACCGCCTATGGGAATGGTACGAATAGAATAAAGGGTCTCCCCTTTCTGCTTTTTAAAAATGGCAGGTCCCATAAAAATGGCAAACTCATTCACCTGAACACCGGACAGTTTTGCCGCCACAAAGTGACCCAATTCATGGACGAATACCACCAGGCTAAATACCAAAATAGCAAAAATAATACTCAAAATTGTCATAAACGATCCGCCTTCATTTTAACCGCATTTCTCGCCAAACGGTCAGCTTCCAATATCTGCTCCAAAGTAGGCTCCTGAATAAAAGGAACTGCCTCCACAGCATAAGATACCAATTCATAAATGTCATAAAAACCGATCTTATCCTGCAAATACAAGGCAACTGCTTCTTCATTTGCACCATTCATGGCAGGACACGCTGTACCTCCCAATTGGGCACACTTCCGTGCCAGGGCAAGACAAGGAAACGCATCCATATCCGGAGCGCTGAATGTCAGTGCAGGGCAATTGCACAAATCCAACTTATCCACCGGACTATCCATCCGCTGAGGATATGTCATGGCAAGCTGGATAGGCAGACGCATATCCGGCGCCCCCATTTGTGCCATCACCGCACCGTCGGTAAATTCCACCATGCTATGAACAATGCTTTGCCGGTGAATCACCACATCCACCTGCTCCAAAGGAAGGTTATAAAGACGCATAGCCTCAATTACTTCCAAACCCTTATTCATCAATGTTGCACAGTCAATGGTGATCTTCTGCCCCATCTTCCATGTGGGATGACGCAACGCATCGGCTTTGGTAACTTTTTTCAATTCTTCTTTGGAAAGTCCGAAAAACGGTCCACCGGAGCAGGTCAAAATGATCCGCTTTACCTCTCGGCAGGAAAGAGACGGCATCAGGCACTGAAAAATGGCAGAATGTTCCGAATCAACAGGCACGATCTGCGCATCGTATTTCCGAGCCTCTTTCATCACCAGTTCACCGGCACAAACCAATGTTTCTTTATTGGCAAGACCGATCCGTTTTCCGGCCCGAATCGCCGCCAAAGTAGGCTTTAATCCCAACATACCAACCACAGCGGTAATGACACAATCCGCATCGGCCATAGTGGCAGCCTCAATCAAACCTTCTTCCCCCCAGGAAATTCTGGTGGGGAGATGGGAAATTTTCTCTTTTAATGCTTCCGCAGCTTCAAAGGTAGCCATAACCGCCAATTGCGGACGAAACTGCTCACATTGCTCAGCCATCCGCTGTACATTGGTACCGGCAGTCAAAGCAGCTACCGGAACAGACAAATGGGAAACAATATCCAAAGTCTGCCGACCCACAGAGCCGGTACTACCTAATATACTTACACATTTAACCATGGAATTTCTCCGCAAAAGGTAATAAAATCAACAAAATCTCAGTTAAGGGGGCTACAACGGAAATGGAATCAAAGCGATCCAGTACACCGCCGTGACCGGGGATCAAATTGCCGTAATCCTTCACACCGGTCTGCCGTTTGATCACAGAAAATGTGAGATCTCCCAAAACGGAAGCCAGTGACCCCAACGCACCGTAGATCACAGCATATAAAAAGTTCACTTTCAGGTCAAAGCCCAAAGAAAGGATCAGGCCAAAGAGCATCATGCCCAATACGCCTCCGGCAATACCGCCAAAAAAGCCTTCGACAGTCTTTTTCGGGCTGATACTGGGGGCTAATTTATGTTTTCCATAGAAAATGCCCACAAAATAGGCACCACTATCAGAAAGAAATGCCATCGCAAAGGGGAACAATACATAATATGCCCCCAAATCCATATTCCGAATCCGAACAATAGCACAGAGCAGATACGGAATGATCAAGCCACCGCCAATGCAAACCAAAATCTTCTCAAAACGAAGTTTTGCCTTGGAAAGGAGCAGTTCACCAAACAGAACACAGCAAAATGCAACTACAAGGGTAAGTCCCCATACATAACTGCAACCAAAGGTACACCAAATCCCCATCAGTAACGCAGCCAAAGCCGTATAGGCAACCAAACGGGGGTGCTTCACAAGTCCGGTGCCGAAGGTAAGCTCATAAGCGGCCACCGCACACACTAAGGACATGAAAATACCAATACCCCAACCGGGTAACACCAACAGCACGATCAGCAAAAGGGGCAAAAGTACTGCCGCCGCAAGAATACGGGTCTTCATGGTTACACACCTCCGAATCGACGGTTTCGACCGTGATATTGCGCAATTGCCTGATCCAAATGTTCTGCAGAAAAATCAGGCCACAAAATATCCATAAATACATACTCAGAATATGCCGACTGCCACAAAAGAAAATTGCTGGTACGCATTTCTCCGGAAGGACGAATGATCAACTCCGGATCAGGCACATTGGCGGAGTAAAGATACCCGGAAAATACACTTTCCGTCACCTGATCTGCGGAAAGTTTACCGGAACTTACATCCAGTGCAATTTTTTGAGCGGCCTTGACGATCTCATCCCTGCCGCCGTAATTCAGGCAAAAATTCACCTGCACATCATGGAATGTGGAAGATGTTTGCTCCGCCTCCAGGCATAGCTTTTGCAATTTGGGAGAAAGACGGCTCAAATCACCAAAAAACTTAAATCGGACATGATTTTTCTCCATATCCGAAAGTGCTTCCTTCAAATAATTACCCAGCAATTTCATAATACCGGATACTTCTTCTTCGGAACGCTTCCAATTTTCCGTAGAAAAGGCATAGACCGTCAAATATTCTACGCCAATACTGCGGCAATAATTTGCAATCCGGCGAAAGGCCTCGGCACCGGCAGCATGACCGGCTGTACGGGGTAATCCCCTCTTTTTTGCCCAACGGCCATTGCCATCCATAATAATAGCAATATGGCGAGGGACAGGCAGATTATGCTCCATTTTTTTCATATTGTGCCTTCCTTTCCGATGATAGCACTTTGGGGGCGCAAGCGCCCCCTTTTTCAGTGTCAGACACCTCTAAAACGTTTTCCAGCCAGGCTCCTGATTAAATTGCCATCAGTTCCTTTTCTTTGGCAGCCAAAGCATCGTCAACCTTCTTGATATACTTGTCCAGAATATCCTGCAGATCCTTTTCAGCCTTCTTCTGATCGTCCTCGGTGATCTCATTCTTCTTTTTCAGATTTTTAACAAAATCCATACCGTCACGACGAATGTTACGCATGGCAACCTTGGCATCTTCTGCATACTTCTTGACCTGCTTAGTCAGCTCCTTACGACGCTCCTCGGTGAGCTGGGGGAACACCAGACGAATCACCTTGCCGTCATTTTGGGGGTTAATACCCAGATCAGAGATCTGAATAGCCTTCTGGATCTCCTTCAGCAGAGTGTTATCCCAAGGCTGGATCACCAGAGTACGGGCATCGGGAGAAGAAATGGTGGCAACGCCGTTCAGGGCAGTCTCCTGACCATAATATTCCACAGTGATCCGATCCAGTACTTTTGCATTGGCACGACCTGCACGAACCGCACCGAAATTATCAGCCAGTACATCCAAAGTCTTGTCCATCTTTCTGCCATAATCGTTAAAATCTACGCTCATAATCATTTCCTCCTCAAAATTGGTTTTTTACGGTGGTTCCGATTTCTTCACCACGAACCACACGGATAATGCTGTTTTCTTCCGCCAGGCCAAAGCAAACCAAAGTCATATCGTTGTCCATTGCCAAAGTCATGGCAGTAGAATCGGTAGCCTTCAGGTGCTTTGCCAAAACTTCATCGTAGGTCAAACGGGAATACCGTACTGCATTCGGATCCACATTGGGATCAGCAGAATAAATGGCATCCACGTTCTTAGCCATCAAAATTGCATCCGCTTCGATCTCCACGCCACGAAGGACTACGCCGGTATCGGTGGAGAAATAGGGATTGCCTGTACCACCTGCAAAGATAACTACCTTTCCCTCATTGAGGTAGCGGTCGGCAGTATCGCGGGTGAAGTATTCGCAAAACTTATTCATTTCCACAGCACACAGTACACGGGCATCCATACCATGCTTGGAAAGGGCATCCGCCAAAGCGATGGAATTCATCACAGTACCCAGCATACCCATGGCATCTGCATGAGAGCGCTGCATCTTATCGGCGCCGTCTTTGACACCACGCCAGAAATTGCCTGCGCCGACCATCAGACCAACCTGAACACCCTGGTCCACGCAGTCCTTAATGGCA
>JAZRRA010000135.1:0-5646 GCA_045650305.1 Faecousia sp. | reverse complement strand
TTGCCGGGAGGGTCAAGACCCTCCCCTACAATTTAAATTTATTAGAACGGTAAATTTCCGTTTATGATCGTAGGGAATGGATTGATCCATTCCGCCCCAAAGTACTGTTGACGCACCGTGTAACGGAAGGCATAAATGCCTTCCCTACGGATATAAATTTATATTTAATCGGTAGTCAGGCCCTGGTTGTTTTTGGGCTTTTTCTGCTGGTTCATCCAAACCTTCATCACAATGCTGTGGGGCAGGAGTTTCACCAATCGCACCTGATTGCGAACCGGCAAGCCGTGGATGGATACATCCTTTTTCGTACGGTACAGATCCTTCAGGCCGGTTGCCACCACATCTTTTGCCTCATAAAGGCGGTTAAAATACTGAACTTCCTGCGTACTTGTCTGAAACGCATGGTTAAAAAATTCCGTCTTGACCCAGCCGGGATTCATGGCCATCATACGGATGCCGGTTTTCTTCAGTTCCGCGTTCATAGCACGGCTGTAACTGAGAACGAAGGACTTGGTCGCGCCGTAGGTAGTAATGAAAGGTACGGGCTGGAAGGCAGAAAGGCTATCAAGCTGAAGAATATGACTGCCCCGTTTCATGTAGGGAATGGTCAATCGGGTCATGGCGACCAAAGATTTGCAATTTAAGTCGATCATCCGCAATTCATCGGACAGCGGGATCTTATCATAAGAACCGAATTTTCCAAAACCTGCGGCATTGACAAGCAGTTTCACATTAGGCTTTTCCCGTGCCAACAACGCCTCATATTGAGAAAAGGATTCCTCTGCACACAGATCCAGCACCACCGGTCGAACCGTTACAGAACATTCCTTTTGTAACTGTTTCAGGGCATCCTCCCGACGAGCAATCACCCAAATTTCATCGACCTTTACATATTGGGAAAGCTGTAACACAAATTCCTTTCCCATACCGGAACTGGCTCCGGTGACAACGGCAATATTCATACCGATCCTCCTAATGATTCTTCGTATTGACGGGCTTGTTGCAAAAGTGCCTCTTTTTCGTTGGGGATCTCTCCACACAACACCTTTTCCAGCAAATATTGCTGACATTGTCCCAATTGGGGACCTGCCTCAAACCCCAGTTCCATCAAGTCATGGCCATTTACAGCCAGATCCTTCAGTTGCAAACGCCCCTCTTCTTTTTCCAGGGTTTCTACCATCTCCAATATGGAATCAAAACGGCTGGCAGACTTTTCTGTGCCACAAGCCAAAGCATCCGCTTTTTGCAGAGCGATCAATTTTTTCAAGGAACTTGCCCCGTATTTGCTCAATTTGCTACGCAAGAGATTTTTGTCCTCGGTCAGCTCGTCCATGTGGTGCAGAATCAAAAACTCCACTTCCTCCCGCAGGGCATTGGACGCTTTCAGCCGGTGCAAAATATCCGATGCCATTTGGGTGCTGACCTTGGCATGACCAAAGAAATGCCCGACGCCGTTTTCATCCTGGCTAAAGGTTTGCATCTTGCCTGCATCATGGAGCAATGCCGCCCAACGAAGGGCAGGGTCTTTTTCTGTGTTACCCAGAACATAAGCGGTGTGGGTAAAGACATCATGCTTGTGATGGGGATTTTTTTGATCAAAACGGACACTGGCCGACAATTCCGGAATAACCTGCAAAATAACGGCACGGTATTGGATGAGATCCTGCTGCTGCATACAGCAGAGGATTTGGGTCATTTCATTCAAAACCCGTTCCTTGGCCAGGTTTTCAAGCAACGGTGTCAGACGAATCATCGCCTGCTTGGTTTCGGCTTCCGGCTTCAGTCCAAATCGGCAAGCAAACCGTACGCCACGCAAAATCCGCAGAGCATCCTCCTGAAAACGGGTTTCTGCATTTCCTACGGCTCGCAAAGTGCCTGCTGCCAGATCTTTTTGACCGTCAAAGGGGTCAATATAACCTTGTTTGGGGTGATAGGCCATGGCATTGATGGTAAAATCCCGTCGGGCAAGGTCATCCTTGATATTCGATACAAATTCCACATGATCCGGGTGGCGATTGTCCCCGTATTCCCCTTCGGTACGATAGGTGGTGATCTCATATACAGAATCATCTATCACCACACCGATGGTGCCGTGTTTTTCACCACTGCGAACCAGATTGTAATCGGAAAATACGCTGCACATCTGCTCCGGGGTGGCATTGGTACAAAGATCATAATCATGGGGCGTAAGTCCCAGAACCGCATCCCGGACACAGCCGCCTACGGCATGGACAGTATACCCGGAATTTTCCAATTTTTCCATGCAAATGCGGACATTTTTGGGTAATTTCATAGCATTGGGCCGTGTAAACAGTCCGCTTGCCAGCCAAAGCGTGATGGATATTCCGAAGGGTAGATCCTCGGTGGTCAAACAGCAAACAGAGCAAAGCAATGCAAGCTGATTGAAAATGAAGGTCTTTCTGTAATCCCGTTCCGAAAACTCCATATAGCCATATTCCAAACTGTAAAGTGCCGTCAGAAGGGATGACAATGCCGGAAACAGATACCGATGGATCTGCGTCAGCCGTCCCCATTCCCGATAGGCAAAAAAGCAGGAGATCATCATGGAAAGGCTAATAACCGCAAAAGTCACTAAGGGCGGTTTTTTGGCCTGCACCCGATAGAAGGCAATCGTCAAAAAGCACACCGCCGTAGCAAGTGTCAGCACGGACAGCACAGCCGTTTCTGCCGGGACGGTCAAAAACCGATACAAATATCCCACACCTGCAAACAGACATCCGACAGCCTGAACAGGAAAGGATACCCGAATACGAAAATCTCCCTCATTTCCCACAAAAAGGTTGAGTACCAGCAAAGCAACCGCAGCAGCAGGCAAAACCCAAAGCAGGATATTGGCAGGATGATCCATAGGCAAAAGGCCACGGTCATTGGCTTTTTGCAGAAGATCCAGCCGCAAAAAACCGCAGGCTACGCCGGCAAAAAGCATATATAACGGGATAAAACGGGTAATTTTCTTCATTTTAGTACCTCCAAAAGGAACATAAGGCCGGTAATCACCGGCTGGTGCAACATATAGATGGGCAAACTCCAACGGCCGACAAACGAAAGTCCCCGAACCAGGAAATTCCGATCCGATACCATGGGAAGCAGCGTCGTTTGATTGCGATACAGTGTTTTTCCCAAAAACGCACCTAACAAAAAGAATCCCAAAAAAGGAAGCAAGGGGAAATAATCGGAAGAGAAAAATGCCACCGGGCGGAAGCCAAAGGGTACTAACCACAAACCGGTATCAAATCGATAGGGTTCCAGCTCAAGACCGATATAGATCAAAGCAGGTGCTATCACCAGATAAACAAACCACGGCATCCGCTTAAATATCGGCCAAAGGAGCATACAAACACCCAAACAGTGCAATACGCCAAAATAGATGATCATGCCTTTCCCGGCAAAATCGAAAAAATACATACCGTAGGTGACGGCAGATACCACCAAACCGCACCCCAGCACGATCAGGCCACGGCGAACCGGATGAGAACCCAAAGTCACACAGATACCGGAAATCAGAAAAAACAGCACACCGCCCCAATCGGCAACAAACCGGTAGGCTTCACTGTCTGCCAGGATGGGCAGGTTCATAAAGGTCTGCAGATCATATATAAAATGCACCGCCACCATACCTAAAATAAAGATACCACGCAGTACATCCAGTTCCCAAATTCTACGCTTCATAACCAAATCCTTTCCCTTTTATAACCTTTCCACAATATTATAACAGAAAAATATGGAAATTCTACCCCTTGACGGAAAAATAACACTTGTCTACTGACAAAATAACGAGTATAATAGACTGGATTATAAAAAGCAGGAGGGAAATATGCTGCTGGGATTTCTCTTTTTTGCACCTTTGGTGATCGCATTGCTGATCTGTTTGGGTGCAGACGGATTCCAAAGCCTTGCGTGGCTGTGGATCTTACCGGTGGGCTACTTAGGCTCTCTGATCTTGTTGGCAGGCTTAGTTTTTGCCTTTGTGCTGATTTGTGCAAAAGCGGTAGATGTAAACAAACCCCAGGAAAAGGACAGCCGTTTCTACCGTTTCCTGGTTCGATGCCTTGCCCAGGCGGCACTGCCCATCCTCTCCGTGCGGATGCATGTGGAAGGGTTGGAGAAAACACCAAAGTCCGGCAGATTCTTTTTGGTCTGCAATCACCTGAATGAAATGGATCCGGTGGTGCTGCTTCGCTACTTCCAGAACAGCCAGCTCACCTTCATTTCCAAACAAGAAAACCGAGATATGTTTGTGGTGGGCAAATTCATGCATAAGATCCAGTGCCAGCTTATGAACCGGGAAAATGACCGGGAGGCACTGCGAACCATCTTAAAATGCGTGGAAATTATCAAAGAGGACAGAGCTTCTTTGGCAGTATTTCCGGAAGGCTACATAAAACCGGACAAAAAATTGCACCATTTCCGTAGCGGCGTATTTAAAATCGCCCAAAAAACGAAGGTTCCCATTGTGGTATGCACCATACGCAATACCCATCATGTGTTCCATAACGGCTTGCGGTTAAAGCCCACCCATGTGCATCTGCACCTGCTGGATGTGATCACGCCGGAGCAGTACCAGGGTATGAGCACTGTGGATCTGGGTAATTTGGTTTATGAAATGATGGCCCGGGATCTGGGCCCTGAAAATGTTTCCAACGAAGAATAAATGGAGGAAAAGAACATGAAAAACAGCGAAAAAACCTTAGATATGATCGTAAACCTTTGCAAAAACAGAGGTTTCGTCTATGCCGGTTCCGAGATCTACGGCGGTCTGGCCAACTCCTGGGACTACGGCCCCTTGGGTGTGGAATTCAAGAACAATGTAAAGAAAGCATGGCTGAAGAAGTTTGTGCAGGAATCCCCCTACAATGTGGGTCTGGATGCCGCTGTTTTGATGAATCCTCAAACCTGGATCACCACCGGCCATGTGGGCAGCTTCTCCGATCCCCTGGTGGACTGCAAGGGCTGCGGTGCCCGTCACCGTGCGGACAAGCTGATCGAGTCCGCTCCCTCCGGCGAAGGCGTAAATGTGGATGCCATGAAGCCTGCGGAAATGAACGACTTTATCACCGAGCATGAAGATGTGGTCTGCCCCAACTGCGGCAAGCATCACTTCACCTCCATCCGCAACTTTAACCTGATGTTCCAAACTAAGATTGGTGTTACTGAGGATTCCTCCTCCACCTGCTATCTTCGTCCCGAAACTGCTCAGGGTATTTTCCTGAACTTTGCCAACATTCAGCGTACCACCCGTAAAAAGCTGCCCTACGGTGTATGTCAGGTAGGTAAGGCATTCCGTAACGAGATCACCCCCGGTAACTTCACCTTCCGTACCCGTGAGTTCGAGCAGATGGAATGTGAGTTCTTCTGCAAGCCCGGCACCGACCTGGAGTGGTTTGCCTACTGGAAGGACTACTGCAAGAACTGGCTGATCTCCCTGGGCATCAAGGAAGAAACGGTGCGGGAGCGTGAGTATGAGTGTGCAGAGCTGGCATTCTATTCCCGCGCCACTACCGATATTGAGTACCAGTTCCCCTTCGGCTCCGGCTGGGGCGAACTGTGGGGCATTGCTGACCGCACCAACTACGACCTGGGCCGCCATCAGGAGGCCTCCGGCAAGAACCTGGAGTACTACGATCA
>JAZRRA010000134.1:0-6323 GCA_045650305.1 Faecousia sp. | reverse complement strand
CCGGAAAATGTTTGCATTTTCCGGATTTTCGCAAGAAAATATCATGTTATTGCCTGCGGCAATCGCAATTTTACAGCGGTAAAATTGCCGGGAGGGTCAAGACCCTCCCCTACAATTTAAATTTATTAGTATGGTAAATTTTCGTTTATCGTCCCATCCCGTAAGGTGGGAGCAAGGCCCCCCCACCTTACGGTCATAGTGTTATAACTGATACTTATTTGTCAGCTTATCGGAAACTTTATATGCCACATCTTCCACTTTATCGGCGGCTTTGGCGGCCAGTTTTCGTGTGGGATTATTCCGGGGCATCATCATAACTGCCACAGCACCTGCGGCAGCACCGATCCCCATGGTGATTGCCCATCCTTTTACACTCATATTTTTCCCCTCCTTCCGACATTATTATGCCCCGAAGAATTGTAACAGCACCATGAAAATGTTTTCCTTTGCAGTTGGGAAAAAATGTGATATACTGATAAAAAGGAGGAATGTATATGTCTATGGAACGGTTGCAAGAAAAGATTCGCAAGACGAAAAATCCCACGATTTTGGATTTTGATGTCCTGCCGAACCATATTCCACCCCATATTATGCGGCAGGAGGGTAAATTTTTAAAAGCCTATACCCGGTATTGCATGGAACTGATGGATGGTTTACGGGGTATCATTCCTGCTGTGAAATTTTCCTTTGGTGGATTTGCCCTGGAAGGCACAGAAGGTCTTGTGACACTCACGGCCTTGCTTGACTATGCCCATAATCGGGGTTTCTATGTGATATTGGAAGTTCCCGATGCTTTGACTGCCCAACGGGCGCAGGCCAATGCGGATGCTATCTTCTCGGAAGAAAACAGATGGCCTTGTGATGGTGTTTTGATCAGTGCCTATATTGGCAGTGATGCCATCAAGCCCTATGCCGTAAAGCTGGAAGATTATGATAAAACCTTGTTTGTGGTGGCACGCAGTGCCAATCGCTCCGCCATGGAAGTGCAGGATCTGTTGGCCGGTGGCCGCCATGTATTCGAGGCAAAGTCCGACATCGTCAATCGTTATAAAAATCCCCAGCCTACCAAGAGCGGCTATGACCGGGTGGCATTGGTAGGACCTGCATCTTCTGCACCGATTTTGAAAAAAATTCGGGAAAAATACAAGAATTTGTTTATTCTGGTGGATGGTTACGACTATCCCAATTCCAACGCCAAAAACTGTGCCGAGGCGGCTGACCGGTTGGGTCACGGTGTGATCGTTTGTGCCGGCTCGTCTATTACGGGGGCATGGGCTATTGAGGATCAGGACGGTGTGGAGTTTCTTGCCAATGCAAGGGAAGCGGCAGAACGGATGAAGAAAAACTTATCGAGGTATTTTACAGTATTATGACACAGATTTATTTGATTCGACACGGAGAGGCGGAGGGAAATGTTTTCCGTCGTTTCCATGGTCAGTATAACTCTTTGCTGATGCCCCGTGGCTATGAGCAACGCGATTATATTCAAAAACGATTCGAAAATATCCCCGTGGATGCCTGCTTTTCCAGTGATTTGACACGAGCCTGCCTGACAGCCGGCAGTATCTATCTTCCCAAAGGTCTTAACCTTCAACGAGATCAGCGTTTCCGGGAAGTGCATGTGGGTGTCTGGGAAGATCTGCCCTACGGGTATCTGGATACCAATTATGACCGGGATATGAGGGCTTTTACCCGTGATCCGGTTCATTGGCATGTATCAGGCAGTGAAACCTATACCGACTATACAGACCGATTTATTACGGCTATGGAAGAAGCGGCAAAAAGCTACGATGGTGGCACGATCTGCATTTTCTGCCACGGTGCGGTATTGCGTGGCGTGTTGATGCGGCTGTTTTTCCGGGATCAGCCGGATGAAATTCCCATTAGTGACAATGCGGCCGTATCCCATTTGTTTTACAATCAAGGCTGCTTTACTTACGAATATCTCAACGATAACAGTCATATTCCGGAGCAGTTATCTACCTATTACATCCAATCCTGGTGGCGTAAAACCGATAACCGCCATGAGGCAAATTTGCTGTTTGAACCCTTTAAACCGGAAGATCAGGAACTTTTAAAAGAAATTCCCAGTTGGGAAGAAGGTGGCATCCTGATGACCGGAAAGTTGGGTGTTCGCCCGGTGGGTATCATTTCCCTGGGCAGACAGAAGGAGTCGACCGGCAGGATTTTGGGTATGACGCTGCGGCAGGATATGCTGGGGCGGTACTATGCCGATCAGCTTTTGGGCTGTGCTGTCAGCCATTTCCGCCGATTGGGATGCACACGATTGCAGGCATCTGTCGGCGTGTATCCTGAGGATGTACTGCATCGCTATGGCTTTGATGCAAGCACGCTGAGCCGGGATATTAACCCTGACGCATTTACTTTTTAATTGCATCGCACCGATTTGGATAGTCCTATGTAACCGCAGAAAAACTGCGGTCAGAGTGTCAAAGAACCCCCAAACCGTCAAAACGCATTCAAAAAGTTGGTAATGCTCCCATCGAAAAAGCCTTCTTCCTGGGGAGAAGGTGGCAAAAATCTGTGATTTTTGACGGATGAGGGGAAAATTGCACAGAAAAGCGTTTTGACTTACTGCGTAACTCTCCCCACTCGAGTATCGATATACACTTCGGGGTCGAGTTACTTGTCTTTGGTGTTCCTTTGACCTCTGCAAAGTTAATGAGAGCCGGTTACCTTCCGATTTATATCTCCCAGCAGACCTTCCTGATCCTCCGTTCCATCCTCGGTGGGATCGATCAAATGATCGTCATCTACATTAGGATCAGGCACATTGGGGGCGAGTGTAGGCTCCATTTTGGTAGGTTCTGTGGCGGTGGGCTCTGTGGCGGTAGGTTCCGGTGCTGTGGTGACCGCCGGTGTGGTGTCAGGCGTGGTGGCCTCCTCTGTTCTCATTCGGCAAGCATAGAAAACCAATGCCATAACTACGGCCAGTCCAATCAAAACCGCTTTTTTCATAATATTCCTCCTGAAAATCAGTTTTCGTGCTTATCATTTCCCAAAAATAAGAAATTAAAGCCGGAAAAATTTTCCAGAAGGAAAAATAAACATTGCTATTTTCGCGGTTATCTTGTATAATGACTTAGAATAAATATTAGAAAAGGGGATTCCTTTCTTATGAAGAAGTTAATGGTAAAGAAAAACAGCGAGTGTATGGCTTGTCTGGAATGTGTCCGTGCATGCTCCACAGCCTTTTATAAAACCTTTGATCCGGATCTGAGTGCTATCCAGATCGTAGCCAAGGGTAGCGGCGCAAAGCCTATGACTTGTATCCAGTGCGGCAAGTGCGAGAAGGTTTGTGAGGCCGGTGCGATCACCCAAAACCCCAAGACCGGCATTTACATGATCAATAAGAAACTGTGTACATCCTGCGGCAAGTGCGTGGAGATCTGCCCCATGAAGGTTATGGTGCAGCCTGCGGAAGGTCCTACCTCCAAGTGTATCGCCTGCGGTATCTGCGTGAAGGCCTGCCCCATGGAGATCCTGGAAATTGTAGAAAAATAATAGCGAAGTGGGTTCTGAAAAGAACCCACTTTTTCTTTCCAAAAAAGTTAAAAAATACCCGGTTAACTATAAAAAAATCCAGTAGTTATAATTGCAAATTTTTCAGATATATGATATACTGAAACCAATCATACACCCGGAGGCGTTTATGACTGATATGACAGATTTTCAGAGTAAAATTTTTTCATCTCTTCCCAATATAAACCTTGTTTTTTCCGAGCCTATGGCCTTGCATACCTCCTTTAAGATCGGCGGTCCTGCAGAGGTTATGGCGTTCCCAAAAAATGCAGAGGAATTATCTCAAATTTTGAAAGCGTCCGCTTTATTGGACACAAAACCTGCTATATTAGGTTTGGGAACCAACATACTGGCTCCCGATGAAGGAATCTCCGGCCTGGTAATCTGCCTGAAAGATTTTATGGACGGATTAAGCCTGGAAGGGGAAACGAAGGTTCGCGTGGGAGCCGGTGTTTCCATGACCAGACTGGCGGTTTTCGCTGCCAATCACGGCCTCTCCGGTTTGGAATTTGCCCATGGCATCCCCGGCTCTGTGGGTGGCGGCGTGTATATGAATGCCGGTGCCTATGGCGGCGAGATCAAGGATGTTTGTCACAGCGTAGATGTGATGACTATGGATGGCGTTGTGCATACCTGGTCCGGGGAGGAAGTGGCCTTTGGCTATCGCCATAGCCGCCTGGAAGATGAGGGCGGTATTGTGGTCAGTGCTTTATTTTCCCTGACGCCCAAGGATCCCGATGAAATCAAGGCGTATATGCAGGAACTGGCCGCCAAACGGCGGGCATCTCAGCCTTTGGATAAACCCTCTGCCGGCTCTGCCTTCAAACGCCCCGTGGGCGGTTATGCGGCGGCATTGATCGACGGTGCAGGGCTCAAGGGGTATCAGGTAGGCGGTGCGGCAGTATCCGAAAAACACGCAGGCTTTGCGGTAAACTTAGGAAATGCCACCGCAGAAGATGTGAAGAACCTTTTGAAAGAGGTTTCCGATATTGTCATGAAAAAAACCGGCATCCGATTGGAGCCGGAAGTGAGAATTTGGTAAAATCCTGGTTAAAATACAGAAAGGAGGTCGTCAATATGGCAAGCTCATTTTCCGCCGGTGCAAAAGCGGAGTTGTGTAAAAATATGCCGCCGAAGCATTGTTGTGCGTTGGCAGAGTGCTTTGGTATCCTGCTGTTTTGCAATAGCTTTGGTATAGACGGTATTCGAATCATAACCGAAAGCCGTGAGTTTGCACAAAGACTTCCTAAGCTGTTCCGTAAGGCTTTTTCTCTTTCCTTTGACCAGCAGCCGGAAGAAGATACGGCAGGTAAGCAAATTTTTAGCATTACGGAGGAGAAAAAGATCTATACGATCATGGATGCCTACGGTTTTGATCCGGATGGCACTGTGGCACTTCATATTAACCTTCCCATTGTGGAAGAGGATTGCTGTAAAGTGGCATTTTTACGAGGTGCATTTTTGGCAGGCGGTTCTGTGACCGATCCCGGCAAGGGCTACCATTTGGAACTGACAACCGTCCATCAAAGTGTATCCCGTGAGGCTTATACCCTGATGCATGAGGTGTTGCAGTTTTATCCCAAGACTGCTGTTCGTGGTGGCGGTCAGGTTTTGTACCTGAAGCAAAGCGACCAGATCTCCGATTGCCTGACCTATTTGGGTGCATCCCTTGCTTCCATGGGGATCATGGAGGCAAAATTGGAAAAAGAACTGAATAACAAAGTCAATCGCCGTTGCAACTGCGACGAGGCCAACACCTCCAAGGTGGTGGAGGCAGCGCAGGAGCAGCTTGCCGCCATTCGTATGTTGCGGGACAGAGGCGTATTTGATAATCTGCCGGTGAAGCTGCAGCAGGCGGCTTTGGCACGGGAAGAAAATCCGGAATCCTCCTTGACGGAGCTGGCGTCCCTGATGGAACCTCCCATTACCAAGCCTGCCATGAATCATCGGCTGAAAAAGATCGTGGAATTTGCCCGGGAGGTGCAGTCGTGAGTTTTGTACATTTGCATGTTCATACAGAGTACAGCTTGTTGGACGGAGCCTGCCGCATTGGTGCTATGATGGACCGGGTGAAGGAACTGGGACAAAATGCCATTGCCATCACAGACCATGGTGTTATGTATGGCTGTATCGATTTTTATAAAGCAGCCAAGGCGGCGGGAGTCAAACCCATTATTGGCTGCGAAGTGTATGCAGCCCGTCGCGCTATTACCGACCGTGTCCACGGTATAGACAATGATCCTTATCACTTGGTGCTGCTGTGCAAGGACCGGAAAGGTTACGAGAATCTGTGCTTGTTGGTTTCTGAAGCCTTTATGCATGGCTTTTACGGTAAGCCCCGTGTAGACCTTGCTATGCTTCGTAAATACCACGAAGGACTCATTGCAACTTCTGCTTGTTTAGCTGGTTCTATCCCGCAGCGCCTGCTGGAGGAAGACTATGATGCAGCGAAGGTAAATGCTTTGGAACTGGCTGAGATTTTTGGCGAAGACAATTTCTATTTGGAACTGCAGGATCATGGTATCCCGGAGCAGCGTGCTGTCAATCAGGGCATTTGCAGAATTGCCCGGGAGACCGGCCTTCCTTTAATTGTCAGTAACGATGCCCATTATCTGCGTCGGGAAGATGCAACCATGCAGGATGTTTTGCTGTGCATTCAGACCGGCAAGACTGTGGATGACCCCAATCGCATGAAATTCCAGGGCGAGGAATTCTACTTAAAGAGCGAAGACGAATTGCGGGAACTGTTCCCCGGTATGGACGAAGCTTTTGAGAATACC
>JAZRRA010000133.1:0-10602 GCA_045650305.1 Faecousia sp. | reverse complement strand
CACCCATCAAGGGCGAGTTTGCCGCCAACGGTGTGGAAAACAACCTGAAGCATGAACGGGGTGTTCTTTCAATGGCACGAACCAATGTGATGGACAGTGCCACCTCCCAGTTTTTTATTATGCATGAAACCAGCCCCCATTTGGATGGCCAGTATGCCGCATTTGGCATGGTAATTGAAGGCATCGAAGTGGTGGATGCTATCTGCACTCAGGCAAAGCCTATCGACGGAAACGGCAGCATCGCTGCCGAAAAACAGCCGGTGATTTCCTATGTTTCCGTAGAGGTTGTAACCGAATAATCATAAAAGAGGGGCTTGCCCCTCTTTTTGTGCTGTCAGGGCTTGTAAAAGCAAAAGAAATTCTTGCAATTTCGGTTATTTCGGGGTATAATAAACTGATTGATTTTTACATTTTGTGAGGAATGTGCTGTGTATTTAAAAAGTTTGGAAGTACAAGACTTTAAGTCCTTTCCGGATAAGACCCTGATCCGCTTTGGTGATGACATTACCGCCATCGTCGGACCCAATGGCTCCGGTAAATCCAATATCTCCGATGCCATTTTGTGGGTCATGGGTGAACAAAGCTCCAAGACCCTCCGTGGTGCCAAGATGGAGGACGTGATTTTCGGTGGAACGCAGAAGCGTGTTGCGGTGGGTTTTGCCGAAGCAACTTTGACCCTGGATAATACCGACCGTGCATTGGCATACGATGCAGATGAGGTGATGGTGACCCGTCGGTATTACCGCAGTGGTGACAGTGAATACTATATCAACCGTCAGTCTGCCCGTCTGCGTGATATTCATGAGCTTTTTATGGATACGGGTTTGGGTCGGGAAGGTTATTCCAATATCGGCCAGGGTCGTATTGATGAGATCCTCTCCCGTAAGAGTGCAGATCGCCGTGAGATCTTTGAGGAGGCGGCCGGTATCTCCAAGTACCGTCACCGCAAGGAAGAAACAGAGCGGAAACTTTCCAATACGGAAGATAACCTTTTGCGTATCGGCGACAAGGTTTCGGAATTGGAATTGCAGTTGGAGCCTTTGCGGATCCAGTCTGAGAAAGCGAAAAAGTACCTGACCCTGAAGGAAGAATTGCAGGGCGTGGAAGTGGCTGTCTGGATGGATCGCCTGGAAAAGCTTTCTCAGGATGCAAAAAAGGCAGAAGAGGACTATATTTCTGCCAGCTTTGTCCGTCAGCAAGCCCATGATGATTTGGAAAACCTCTATGCCGCCACGGAGCGGTTAGGTCAGGAACTGCGTAGCCGCAGTGAAGATGTGGAAAACCTCCGGATCCAGGTGAGCATGCTGGAAGGAGCCCATCAGCAGATCGATGGTCAAATTGCGGTTTTGGAAGCCGGTATTCGCAACAATGAAGAAAATATCCGCCGTTTTCAGGAGGATATGGAAGGCCAGGAAAACCGCAGCAGCGGCATCGCCGCCCAAATGGAGCAGGCAGAAAGCCGTATTGCGGAACTGGGTGCATCTTTGACAGAAAAAAATGCCCAAACCGAGCAGTTGCAGCAGCAACTGAATCGTATGACAGCCGATGCCCAGGGCATTACCCGTCAGTTTATGCAGCTGCGTTCCAATGAAGTGAAGCTGACTGCCGATTTGGCATCCCGGGAAGCAGACCTTCGCGGTATGGAAGCCGGCATGGAAGAAAGCCGCTCCCGTGCGGAGATTCTGCAGGCCGATCTGTCCTCCGGCCAAAGCAGACGGACAGAGGGAGAAAATGCCCTCCGTCTGGCTCAGGATGAACTGAAAAAAGCCAATGACGAAATTACAGTTTTGAATAACGCCATCGCAGGCTATACTCTGCGGCAGACGACCCGTGCAAAACGGGCGGATGAACTGCAGGAAAAATTGCAAAATCTCCGCAGCACGCTGGATGGCGTTAAGGCGAAAACCCGTGTCTTTAAGGCCATGGAGCAGGATTTTGAAGGCTATCAAAAATCCGTCCGTATGGTGATGCAGGAGAGTAAACGGGGGGCTTTGCGAAATGTGCATGGACCCATTTCTCAATTGATCCGAACAGAGGATGAATATACCATAGCTGTGGAAATTGCACTGGGTGCGGCCATGCAGCAGGTGGTTGTAGATAATGAGCAGGACGCCAAGGCCGCCATTGCATTTTTGAAGCGAACCGGCGGCGGTCGTGCCACATTCCTGCCGTTAAATACCATCCGCGGTCGCGGTTTGGAAGAAAAGGGTTTGGATAGCTGTGCCGGCTTTGTGGGAATCGCCTCTAAGCTGGTGGCATTTGAAAAACAATATACCGATGTGATCGAGAATCTTCTGGGCCGCATCGTGATCACGGAAACCATCGATCAGGCCATTTCTATGGCAAAGAAATACGGTAACCGCTTTAAGATTGTGACCTTAGACGGTCAGGTCATGAATGCAGGCGGTTCCATGACCGGTGGTTCTACCAGCCGGGAGGCCGGTATTTTGAGCCGTGCCAATGAGCTTGCAAAGCTGACGGCGCAGGAGCAGGAATTGACGGAAAAACTCCAGACCATGGAGCAGGAGTACACCGAGGCTCGTCGTGCCGCAGATCAGGTAGAATTCCAGCTTTCCACTGCCCGGGAACAGCTTTCCGAGCAGGAAAAGCAGGCCTTGACACTGGAAGGCCGTGTGAAACAGCACGAGATCTGGTTGCAGGCCATTACGGAAGCCTACGATGCTGCCCGTAAGGAAATGGATTCTTTGGAGCGTCGCCGTCAACTGGATAGTGAGCATCAGGCCGGTATTCGCGGCCAAATCCAGATCTTTACCCAGCAGCTTGCCCAAACCCGGGAGGAATTGAGCCTTTTGGAGGGCAGTCAAATTGATGCGGAAGAACAGGTGGCAAAGATCACAGATCAGATCAGCACCACGCGTTCCGAAATGGCAGCTATGGAGGCAGAACGCACCACGGCTATGAGCCATATTGCGGATCTGCGACTGTTGGCTGCTGCCGCGGAAGGCGACAAGGAAAAGAAATTGCAGGATATGGAAAATATCCGTCAGGATACCCTGCGTTTGCAGGAAGAGATCCGTGTATTACAGCTTCGCCAGCAGGATAACGACGGGGAGACCGACCGTGTCCGTGGCAAGATGAACGAGGCACTGCGTCAGTACAGTGCCACCGAAGCGGATAAATCCAAAAAAGAGACCCAGATCCAGGAAAAGAACAAGGATCTTTTGAAAATGGAAAGTGCTTGTGCCCTTTTGGAAAACAAAAAGGAAACCACTGCCATTGAAGAACGCAACACCATAGACAGACTGTGGGAAACCTATGGCCTGACGCCGGGTACGGCGCAGGAAAAACGGGGTCATATTGAATCTGTGGCGGCAGGTACACGCCGTATTGCGGAACTGAAGCGATCCATCGGCAATTTGGGAACACCCAACTTAGGTGCGATTGAAGAGTATGTCCGTGTCAACGAGCGGTATACATACCTGACCGGTCAGCGGGATGATGTGTTGACAGCCAAGAAGGAACTGGAAAGCATTATCCGGGAGATCACCCAGGAAATGACCACCATTTTCGTAACAGAATTTAAGAAGATCAACGAATACTTCGGACAGACCTTCCAGGAGATGTTCGGCGGCGGCAAGGGCGAATTGGTTTTGGAAGATCCGGCAGAGCCCTTGAATTGCGGCATCGAGATCCGCGTACAACCTCCCGGAAAGCAGCTCAAGACCATTACACTGCTGTCCGGTGGTGAGAAGGCCTTTGTTGCCATCGCTTTGTACTTTGCCATTTTGAAGGTTCGTCCCACACCGTTCTGTATGCTGGACGAGATCGACGCGGCATTGGATGACCGAAATGTAGAACGCTACGCATCCTACCTGCGGAATCTCAGCCAAAAGACGCAGTTCATCGTCATTACCCACCGCCGTGGTACGATGGAACTGGCGGATGTGCTGTACGGTGTCACCATGCAGGAGCAGGGTGTTTCCAAGCTGTTGCGTTTGGATCTTCAGCAGATGGAGCAGCAGTTGGGTATTGTAGAATAAGGAGTAACTATGGGATTTTTTGAAAAAATTAAGCAAGGCCTTTCTAAGACCAGAGATGCCTTGAGTAATACTTTAGGAAGTCTGTTTGTCGGTTCTGAAATCGACGATGACTTCTATGAGGAACTGGAAGAAAGCCTGATCCTGGCAGATCTGGGTGTGGAAACTTCCGTAAAAGCGGCAGAATTGCTCCGCAAGAAGGTGAAGGAAAGCCACATGAAGACCACCGAGGAAGCCAAAACCGCATTGAAGGAGATTTTGGTGGAAATGCTTTGCCAGGGCGATACGGCTCTGGATCTTTCCACAAAGCCTTCTGTTGTGCTGGTGATCGGTGTCAACGGTGTGGGTAAGACCACTACCATCGGTAAAATTGCCACCCGTTATGTCCGGGAGGGCAAGAATGTGCTGATGGTGGCGGCGGATACCTTCCGTGCCGCTGCCGCAGATCAGTTGGAGATCTGGGCACAGCGTTCCGGTGCATCCATTGTCCGGCAAAATGAAGGTGCAGATCCTGCATCCGTGGTTTTTGACGGTATTCGTTCTGCTAAGGCGAAAAATGTGGATGTGATCTTGATTGATACCGCAGGTCGCCTGCATAATAAGCAAAACCTGATGAATGAGCTGGGGAAGATCAGCCGCATTGTGGAACGGGAATTGCCCGGTGCTGCAAGAGAAGTGCTGCTTGTATTGGATGGTACTACCGGTCAAAACGCCCTGGTGCAGGCAAAGCAATTTAAGGAAGTGGCAGGCGTGACTGCTATGGCCATTACCAAACTGGACGGCACAGCCAAGGGCGGCATTGTGATCGCGGTTGCAGACAGTTTGCAGATCCCCGTGAAATTTGTGGGAGTAGGCGAGCAGGCGGATGACCTGATGCCCTTTGAGGCAGAACCTTTCGTGGAGGCACTGATCTGATGAAAGTTGTTTTGGCAAGTAAAAATCCCCACAAATTGGTGGAAATCAGTAAAATTACAGAAAAATTCGGTTTCCAGCTGGTGTTGCAGTCGGAACTGGGTGTGGATATTGATGTGGAAGAAACCGGTACGACCTTTGAGGAAAATTCCCTTTTGAAGGCTCGTGCCGTGATGGAGGCCACGGGACTGCCTGCCTTAGCAGACGATTCCGGTATTGCGGTGGATGCACTGAACGGAGAACCGGGTATTTATTCCGCCCGTTATGGCTTTGACGATACTTTGGACGATTGGGGCAGATTGCTGCTGTTGCTGAAAAATACGGAAACTGTACCCGATGGCAGTCGTCAGGCACAGTTTGTCTGTGTGATCACCATGATTTCTCCTGACGGACAGGTTATTCAGGCCAGAGGCGAGGCCCACGGTGAATTGCTCCGTGAGGCAGTGGGGGAAGGCGGTTTCGGCTACGATCCGATTTTCTATTATCCCCCTCTGGGCAAGAGCTTTGCCCAACTTCTCCCTGAGGAGAAAAATGCGGTTTCCCATCGTGCGGAAGCTTTAAAGTTATTGAATGTGAAATTGACGGAGGCAGGCTATGCTGACAAGTAAAGAACGGGCAGATTTAAGATCCAAGGCCACCACTTTGGATACTACCCTGATGGTAGGAAAGGGTGGCGTGACCGAGGCTGTGATTGCCGAGGCAGATAACCAGCTCACCACCCGGGAGTTGGTAAAAGGTAAGGTGCTGGAAGGTGCCATGATGACACCCAGAGAGGTATGCGATGAGTTGTGCGAGGCTACCGGTGCAGAGGGTGTTGCGGTGATCGGCACGAAATTTGTAATTTATCGTTTTTCTGAGAAGCTTCAGCAGGAGCGTAATCAGGTGGGCAGAGCCAAGCGGAAAGAAGTGAAGGTCAATCCTGTCCGCAAGGGAGCCCAGGCTCGCCGTCAGGCCGCTAAGGCTGTCAGGGAGCAGAGAAATGCCTATTTCCGTCAGCAGGCGATTGAAAAGTCCATTGAAAAGGCCCGTGAGCGTCAGCTTCGTGGAGAGGATTAAGTCATTCGGATGTGAACGAAAAAGAGGGAGGTAGATCATGGAACGGATCGGCATATATGGCGGCACATTTAATCCCCCCCATGTGGGACATATTGGGGCGGCGCGTTATGCCCTGGAGCGATTTAAACTCCAAAAACTGTTGGTGATCCCTTCCTGCATCAGTCCCCATAAAGAATTGCCGGCGGATTCTCCGACTCCGGCAGAGCGGATGGAGATGCTGAAAATTGCCCTGGCGGGTGAGGAGAAAATTGAGGTTTCCGATTTGGAATTGCAAAGAGGGGATCGCAGTTATACCTATGAAACGGTCCGTCAGGTTCGCGGTATGTACCCCGATGCGGAAATTCTGCTGTTTATGGGTACGGATATGTTTTTGAGCTTTGATCGGTGGAAAAATCCGGATCTTATCCTGCAAGATGCCTCTTTGGCGGTATTTTATCGGGGAGATCCTAAGGAAAAACAGCAGATCCGGGAACAAAAAGCGGTTTTTGAGGAAAAAGGGGCAAAAATCTATTTGGCAGAAAATCCGGTGACCCAAATTTCTTCCACAGACCTGCGGCGGATGCTGATATTCGGTTGTGCCGCCCCTTTCCTGAACGACGGCGTGGAAGCATATATCCGTGAGAAGGGATTTTACGGCACGGGGAAGGATTATCGCTGCTTATCCCTGGAAGAATTGGAGCAGACGGTGGTTTCCTTGCTGAAACCCAATCGGGTGGCGCATGTATTGGGCTGTCGGCAGACTGCGGCAGAAATGGCAAAGATTTACGGCGTAGATCCGGTGAAAGCCCAGGAAGCGGCATTGCTTCATGATATTACAAAGGCGTTGGATGGTCCTTTGCAGTTGACACTTTGCCGGGAATATGGTATAAATTTAGACGATTTTTCCGAGAATAATCCCAAAACCCTCCATGCCCTCACGGGAAGTTTGGTGGCAGAGCGGATCTTTGGGGAAGATCCTGCGGTGGTGGCGGCCATAGCCAGCCATACCACGGGAAAAGCGGATATGAATACACTGGAAAAAATCATATATGTGGCAGACTATATGGAACCCAATCGGGATTTCCCCGGTGTGGAAGATTTGCGAAAGTTAGCCTATACGGATTTGGACGGTGGGATGATCATGGGACTTTCTATGACCTTATCGCTATTGAAGGAGCAGGGGAGGGAAATTTCCCCCGAATCCCATGAAGCATTAGAATTTTTAAAAAACTCCGAAAAGAGGGAATGAAAGATATGTTAAGTGCAAAAGAAGTGGCATACGAGGTAACCAAGGCTCTGGATAGCAAAAAGGGCATGGATATTAAGTTGCTGAAAATTGATGAGGTTTCCAGTCTGGCAGATTATTTCCTGATCTGTACCGGCACCTCCAATACCCATGTAAAGACCCTTTGTGACCATGCAGAATACACCCTGGAGCAACTGGGTGAAAAGCTGTTGGGTCGTGAAGGTCACCGCGGCAATTCCTGGGAATTGCTGGACTACGGCAGTCTGGTCGTCCATGTGTTTACCCAGGAAGCCAGAGAGTTTTACAGTCTGGAACGGCTGTGGGCAGATGCGGAGCAAGTGGACATCAGCGACATCATCATTGAAAATTGAAAAGAGGGAACATAAATGCAGTACGATTTTTCTGCCATAGAGAAAAAATGGCATAAATATTGGGAAGATAACAATACCTTCCATACAGATGTATGGGATTTCTCCAAACCGAAATACTATGTTTTGGATATGTTCCCGTACCCCTCCGGCGTAGGTCTGCACGCAGGTCACCCGGAAGGCTATACCGCTACGGATATTATGTCCCGTATGAAGCGGATGCAGGGTTACAATGTTCTGCACCCCATGGGCTACGACTCCTTCGGTCTGCCTGCGGAGCAGTATGCGGTCAGCACCGGTAACCATCCCAATGGCTTTACTCAGGAGAACATCAAAACTTTCTCCAATCAGTTAAAGGAATTGGGCTTTGATTATGACTGGTCCAAGGTGATCGCCACCTCTGATCCTTCCTTCTATAAGTGGACACAGTGGATCTTTAAGCAGCTTTATGAAGCAGGCTATGCCAAGCGGATCGAAATGCCCGTAAACTGGTGTGAAGAACTGGGTACTGTGCTGTCTAACGACGAAGTGATCGACGGCAAATCCGAGCGTGGCGGCTATCCCGTTGTAAAGAAGAATATGATGCAGTGGGTCATTGACCAGCCTGCATTTGCGGAAAAACTGCTGGATGGCCTGAACGAGATCGACTGGCCGGAATCCACCAAGGAGATCCAGCGTAACTGGATTGGCAAGTCCACCGGTGTTGAGGTGGATTTCAAGTTGGTAGGCGGCGGAGAATTCTCCATCTATACCACTTGTATTGAAACTATCTACGGTATCACCTTCATGGTTTTGGCTCCCGATGGCAAGATCGTGCAGGATCTCATGGACCGTGTGGAAAATAAGGACGAAGTTCAGGCTTATATTGACGAGGCTGTGAAAAAGAGCGACATGGATCGTACCGAGCTGAACAAGACAAAGTCCGGTTGTCCCCTGAAGGGTGTCTATGCCATTAACCCCGTTAACGGCAAGGAAGTGCCGGTGTTTATCGGTGATTTTGTGCTGGCAAGCTACGGCACCGGTGCGGTTATGGCCGTTCCCAGCCATGACCAGCGTGACTTTGAGTATGCTCAGGTTCATAATATCCCCATGATTCAGGTTATCGATGGCGGCGATGTGACCGAGTGTGCTTTTGAAAAGCAAAGCTATCTGGGCAAGGGCTGTAAGCTCCTCAATTCCGAGGAATTTACCGGATTGACTGTGGAAGAGGCCAAGGAGGCCATCACCTGCAAGCTGGAAAAGCAGGGCGTTGCCAGAAGAAAGGTAAATTACCACTTCCGTGAGTGGATCTTTGCCCGTCAGAGATATTGGGGCGAGCCTGTTCCTTGTGTCTATACCGAAGATGGCAAGACTGTGTTCCTGCCGGATTCCGAGCTGCCCCTGATCCTGCCTGAATTGGAAGATTACAAGGGTCACGGCGGTCAGGCACCTTTGGAGAACGCCAAAGAGTGGAAGCAGTACGATCAAAACGGTATCAAGGGCATTCGCGAAACTTCTACCATGCCCGGTTCTGCCGGTTCTTCCTGGTACTACCTGCGTTATATCGATCCCAATAATGAAAATGCCTTCTGCGATCCGGAACTTTTGAAGCACTGGATGCCCGTTGACCTGTATGAGGGCGGTCCTGAGCATGCGGTCGGTCACCTGATCTATTCCCGTATCTGGAACCGTTTTCTCTATGATAACGGCCTTTCTCCCGTGAAGGAGCCCTTCAAGAAACTGGTGCATCAGGGCATGATCCTGGGCGAAAACGGCATTAAGATGGGCAAGCGTTTTCCGGAATTTGTGGTCAACCCCAGTGATGTGGTACGGGAGTACGGTGCGGATACCCTCCGTCTTTACGAGATGTTTATGGGCCCGCTGGAAGTTTCCAAGCCCTGGTCTACTACCGCAGTTGCCGGTGCCAAGAAGTTCATTAACCGCGTATGGAACTTCTTTACCGAAACGCAGAACATCACGGATACCGACGACGGAAAGCTTAGCAAGGTATATCACCAGACGGTTAAGAAGGTCACAAGCGACTTCGAGGTATTGGGCTTTAATACTGCTATTGCCCAAATGATGGTCTTTGTGAACGAAGTGTATAAAAACGGCACTTGCCCCAGAGAGTATGCCGAAGGCTTTATTAAGATGATCTCCTGTATCACTCCCCATGTGGGCGAAGAGATCTGGCAGATTTTGGGTCATGACAATACCATTGCTTATGAAAGCTGGCCTACCTATGATGAATCCAAGTGTAAGGATTCTGTGGTCACCATGGCGGTGCAGGTCAATGGTAAAATGCGTGGCACTGTGGAAATGGAAGCCGATCTGGATAACGATACCGTGGTGCAAAATGTGCTGGCAGACGAGAAGATCGCCAAGTTCCTGGAGAAAAATGGCGGCAATATCGTCAAGACCATTGTGGTCAAAAACAAGCTTGTGAATCTAATTGTGAAGTAAACTCAGATTTTTTCACGAAAATCGCAGAAAACCTGCTTGACAAATTGATAAATAAGCCCTATAATATTCAAGCCTGAATAAAAAAGGTCCTGAACGCATCCTGGAATCAGCCGGATGCCATCGGAGGGAGGGAAAACCATGTCTGAAGTTCGTGTTAAGGAAAACGAATCTCTGGAAAGCGCACTGCGCCGTTTTAAGCGGAACTGCGCCAAGGAGGGCGTTATCGCTGAAGTTAAGAAGCGCGAGCACTATGTCAGCCCCAGCCTGAAGCGTAAGCAGAAGTCTGAAGCTGCCCGTAAGAATAAGAGAAAGTTCTATTGATTTTCTCCCTCATAGTGTAGTTGTGAAGCGCCCCGACGGTCAAACCCGCCGGGGTGTTTTTCTGTCTAAGCAAGTAGCCGCCGGTTATGCGATCAACACAAAATTACCGTACTAATAAATTTAAATTGTAGGGGAGGGGCTTGACCCTCCCGGCAATTTTACCGCTGTAAAATTGCGATTGCCGCAGGCAATAACATGATATTTTCTTGCGAAAATCCGGAAAATGCAAACATTTTCCGGCGGGAGGGTCAAGACCCTCCCCTACGATGTGGTATATTAT
>JAZRRA010000132.1:0-30455 GCA_045650305.1 Faecousia sp. | reverse complement strand
TTGGCGAAACCATCCATGTGACGGTTACCAATGGCACCGAAACCCTGACAGTAGGCTACAGCCCCTTGACCTACATCATCAGAATGTACAACAAAAGTCGGAGGCCAAGCGGTCTTAGGGAAGACAAGACCTGATAACAACTCCTTGGCTCACAGAACGACATGGCTACGATCCGACTTTTGGCGAAACCATCCATGTGACGGTTACCAATGGCACCGAAACCCTGACAGTAGGCTACAGCCCCTTGACCTACATCATCAGAATGTACAACAAGGCAGATTCCGATGATGCTCACAAGGCACTGGTGAAGGCACTGTACGGCTACTATTTGGCAGCAGAAGCTTATGTCGGATGAATCCGGACAACGGGCCTGAATGAAAAGAGATAAGAATTATAAGTAAAACCGAAGGGAGGGGCATTGCCCCTCCCTGTGGTGAAAAAAATATAAATTCATTCCCTGGGGCAAGGAGAAAAAATCTTGCCCGGGGGAATGCATTTATGTATTCCAAAACAAAAGGAGAGGGTACAATGATAGAAAATTGGAAGGATACAGACCTGCAGATCGAAAAGGAACTGATTTTACCTGTGTCTGTAAAGGATTTTTGGAATGTAGAAGATAGCGGAGAATTGCTTAAGTCCAAACAAGCCTATATTCCTTTTACCCTTGATGGAGTGGCTCGCTTTACAGGAAAGGGCTCTTATGTGGTGCTGGACTTTGGCAAGGAGCTGTGCGGCGGCGTGCGGATACTGAGCCGTCAGATTGCAGATATCTATGCTAAGGTGCGCATTACCTTGGGAGAATCTATTACAGAAGCCTGCAGTCGGATTGGCGAAAAAAACGCCACAAACCACCATGCACCCCGTGACTTTGAAGCAGATTTGATCAATATGTCTGACCTTACCTTTGGCCAAAGCGGTTTCCGGTTTGCGCGGATCGAACTGTTGACGGATACACCGGTTTCTGTCCGCAATATCTATGCAGTGAATACTTTGCCGGTATTTCCCCGGCAGGGTTACCTCAAAACGGAGGATGCGCTGCTCAATCAGGTGATTGAAACGTCCGGCTATACCCTGAAGTTGTGCTGTCAAAACGGACAGATATGGGACGGCATCAAACGGGATCGACTGATTTGGAGCGGTGATTTGAATCCTGAGATCCTGACTTGTTTGTATTTGTTTGGTGATAACAGTAATATCCGCAATGCCCTGAGAGCCCTGCGGGATTCTACTCCGGCGGATATGTGGATGAACGAGATTCCCAGCTACAGTGCTTGGTGGGTGCTAAACCTGTGCGAATACTACCGCTTCACCGGTAACCACGCCTTCTTCGCAGAAAATCGTGAGTATGCCACTACCGTTATGAAACGAATCAACAGCTATGTGGACGAAAACGGCGAATTTGATTTCCAGCTGAATCCGGAAGATTATATGATTTACTTCCTGGATTGGCCCAGTTACCGCACTGAGGATGCGCAAGTAGGTGTTGCCGCCCTGATTCTCTACACCGCCAACCGTATGCTGGAGGTGGAGGACAATGAGGACTGCCGTCAGCTGCAACGCAAGCTGCAGCCCTGGTTGAAGAAGCCTGCTATCCACAAGCAGGTTCGTGCCTTCCAGATCTTAGCAGGCAGAAGGGAAGCCGGAGACGCAGAATTTTTGGAGAAAAACGGCGCCGAGGGTATGTCCACCTTTATGGCCTATTATATTCTGAAGGCTGCTACGATCGCAGGCGGCACCCGTCAAATTGAGATGATTAAGACTTATTTCGGCGGAATGTTGGAGCGGGGTGCTACCAGTTTCTGGGAAGATTTTGATATAGCCTGGTTGGAGGGCAGTGGCAGAATTGACGAGTTTCCTGCCCCTGGGCAAAAGGATATCCATGGCGACTACGGCGCATTCTGCTATCAGCAGCTGCGTCACAGCCTATGCCACGGCTGGGCTTCCGGTGTATTGGCGTTTTTGTATGAGTATTTGCTGGGTGTCAAGCTGTTACCCGGCGGAAAATATGCGGTAGAACCTGCAGCATTAGGTTTGACCAATGTAGAAGGTGTTGTGCCGGTACCCGACGGTATGCTGAATGTCAAGTGCATCAATGGCGTTGTAACGCAAGGTTTGGATTGAAAGGGAGAGAATAGAATGAGCGTAATGGAAAATATGCAAAAGCAGAAACGACCCATTCGGGTGGTTCAGTTCGGAGAAGGTAATTTTCTCCGGGCGTTTGTGGATTACATGATTGATATCGCTAATGAAAAAGGGGTATTTGACGGCAATGTTGCCATCGTTAAGCCCATCAGCTTTGGTAGTCTGGAAAATTTTCATAAGCAGAATAACAATTACACCGTGGTTTTACGGGGTAAGGAAAACGGTGAAACTGTAGAAGAAACACGGGTTATCACCTGCGTTGAGCAGGTTGTGGACTGCACCCAGGATCTTACCGGATTTTTGGCACTGGCAGAGCTGGACAGCCTGCGTTTTGTAGTTTCCAATACTACGGAGGCTGGCATTACCCTGGATGAAAAGGACCATTTTGACGGTCTGCCGGAGACCTATCCCGGCAAGCTGACCAAGTTCTTGTATACCCGGTATGAGGCTTTTTGCGGGGATGAAAGCAAGGGACTGATCATGCTGCCGGTGGAACTGATCGAGCACAACGGAAAAAAATTGAAGGAGTGCGTGCTTGCCCTTGTTCGGGCATGGAATCTGCCGGAGGATTTCGCCCGGTGGGTAGAAAACAGCTGCGTATTCTGTACCACATTGGTTGATCGGATCGTTACCGGACATCCCCGGGATAAGGCAGGAGAATTTTTTGAAAAGCTGGGCTATGAGGATCTGCTGATTGACATCTGTGAGCCTTTTGCCCTGTGGGTGATTGAAAGCGAAAAGGACATCAGCGCAGAATTACCCCTGCATACCATTGGTCTGCCCGTTGTTTTCACGGATAACTTAAAGCCTTACCGGGATCGTAAGGTGCGCGTACTCAATGGCGCCCATACGGCCAGTGTGCTGGCGGCTTATTTGTGCGGGGAGAGCATTGTCCGGGATTGTATGTGTCATCCTGTGATCGGACAGTTCATCCGTCGGGTGGTTATGCATGAAATCGTGCCTTTGGTGCAGCTGCCTGCGGAAGATGTGATCCGTTTTGCCGAATCGGTCTTTGAACGATTTGAAAACCCCTTCATTGACCACGCACTTCTGTCCATCTCCTTGAATTCTGTATCCAAGTGGAAGGCGAGAGTTTTACCGACTTTCCGGGATTATTATGAAAATCATCAAAGTTTGCCTCCCCTGATTACATTCTCTTTTGCCGCTTTGCTGGCATTTTACCGAAGCAGTGATTTGCGTCAGGACGGACTGTATGCCAGAAGGGTAGACGGCACAGAATATGTTGTCCATGATGATGAGGCTGTGCTGCGTTTCTTTGCGGAAAACAGCAGCCTGGATGATGCTGCCTATGTGAAGAATATTGCGTCTGAGGAGAGCTTCTGGGGAGAAGATATGTCTGCTTATCCGGAATTTACGAAAATGGTTAGGGATTATTTGGCAGCTATTGCCGAAGATCCGCTGCAGGCAATGGAAAACCTTTTGAAATGAGGAATTGCATGTATGAAAACTTTCATGGATGCGGATTTCCTGCTGGAAACGGAAACCGCAAAGCATTTGTTCCACGATTATGCAGAAAACCTGCCTATGGTGGATTATCACTGTCACCTGAATCCCCGTGAAATTTACGAGGATCGCCGTTTTGACAATCTGGTGCAGGTGTGGCTGGGCGGTAAGCAGCCGGATGGCAGCTACTACGGAGACCACTATAAGTGGCGTGTTATGCGCTCCAACGGCGTGGACGAGGATTATATTACCGGTGATAAGCCTGCCTATGAGCGATTTGTGAAGTTCGTGGAATCTCTGGAGCTAGCGATTGGTAATCCTATGTACCATTGGTGCCATATGGAACTGCAGAAGTTTTTCGGCGTGTATGAACCTTTAACTGTGGGAAACGCAGAAAAAATATGGAATCATTGCAATAGGATGCTCCGGGAAGACCCGGATATGACTGCCCGTGGATTAATTAAAAAGTCCAATGTTGCATTTATCGGCACAACCGATGATCCCATTGACGATCTGTGCTGGCACGAAAAGATTGCTGCCGATGCATCTTTCGATACCATTGTTGCTCCCTCTTTCCGTCCGGATAAGGCGATCAATATCCACAAGGACGGCTGGGCAGAGTATATGCAAAAGCTGGCAAATAGTGTTGGTAAGCAGGAGCTTGCCACCGTGGCTGATGTGCTGGATGCCCTGACCGATAGGCTGGAATTCTTCCACGCCCACGGATGTAAAGCCAGTGACCACGGCCTAGACTATATTCCTTTCCAAAACTATACCTTGGAGCAAGCAGAAGTGGTCTATCAAAAGGCTCTGCGTGGCGAAACCTTGACCACTGAAGAGATCGACGGTTATCAGACTGTGGTTCTCGTGCATTTGGGCAAGGAGTATCACCGCCTGAATATTGCTATGCAGCTGCATTACTCCTGCCTGCGGAATAACAATAACCGTATTTTCAGGTGGCAGGGACCGGATACCGGTGTGGATTCCATTTCTCAGAATACTTGTGGTGGCAATATTACCCAGCTTTTGTCTGTACTTGATGAAGCCGGCACTTGCCCCAAAACCATTCTGTATTCCCTGAATCCGGCAGATAATGCCCAGTTGGGTACGATTATCGGCTGTTTCCAGGATAGTTCCGTTCCCGGAAAGATGCAGCACGGCTCTGCCTGGTGGTTCAATGACAACAAGACCGGTATGCAGGAGCAGATGACTACTTTGGCTAATTTGAGTCTGTTGGGTAACTTCATTGGTATGCTGACGGATTCGCGTTCCTTCCTGAGCTATCCCCGGCACGATTATTTCCGCCGTATCCTGTGCAACCTGATCGGTAATTGGGTAGAAAACGGAGAGTATCCCAATATCGATAGTTCTCTGCGTAAAATCGTAGAGGGAGTTTGCTACGGAAATGCCAAGCGTTATTTCGAACTGTAAACAAGAGGAATAGCTATGAATCAGTTTATTCATATTCATCCCAATGACACCGTAGCGGTGGCTTTGGGGAAAATAGAAAAAGGTACAGTCTTTCAGGGTATACAGGCCTTAGAGGACATCCCCCAGGGACATAAAATGGCTCTGAAAGCGATGCCAACCAATTCCCAAGTCATTAAGTATGGCTTTTCCATTGGTCACGCAACAGAAAATATCCAACCTGGTCAATGGGTACATAGCCACAATATGAAGACCAATCTGTCCGGTCAGGAAGAATATAGCTATCATCCCAATGTGACAGAAGTTACACCTATCCCGGCAGAAACATTTGAGGGTTATCTGCGGGAAGATGGAAGAGCAGCCATCCGCAATGAGATTTGGATTATCCCCACCGTTGGCTGTGTCAACGATGTAGCAAAGGCCCTGGTTCAGGAGAATCAGGATTTGGTACAGGGCAGTATTGATGGACTGTATGCCTACACCCATCCCTTTGGCTGTTCTCAAACCGGTGATGACCACGCCCAAACACGAAAGCTACTGGCAGCTCTTGCTAAGCATCCCAATGCCGGTGCGGTACTGGTATTAGGTCTTGGCTGTGAAAACCTGACACACGAGCAGTTTGTGGCTGAACTGGGAGAATACGATGCCCAGCATATCCGTTTCCTTACTTGTCAGCAGGTTGAGGACGAGATGGAAGCCGGCAGAGAAATCTTAGAAGAATGTGCTGCCTATGCAGCTCAATTTGAAAGACAGACACTGCCTGCATCCAAGCTGGTGATTGGTATGAAATGCGGCGGTTCTGACGGATTATCCGGCATTACTGCCAACCCTGTTGTGGGCAGATTCTCTGATATGCTGGTAGCTATGGGGGGCAGTACGGTTCTGACCGAAGTGCCGGAGATGTTCGGTGCAGAGGGGTTCCTGATGAACCGCTGTATCAATCGGAAAGTATTTGAAAAGGCGGTAGCTATGATCAACGGCTTTAAGGACTATTTCCTGCGCCACAATGAGGTGGTGTACGAAAACCCCAGCCCCGGCAATAAAGCAGGCGGTATTACCACCCTGGAAGAAAAATCCTGCGGCTGTGTGCAAAAGGGCGGAAATGCTCCCATTGTGGATGTGATCGGTTACGGTGAACAGGTGCAGACACAAGGTCTGAATATGCTCTATGGACCCGGTAATGATTTGGTATCTTCCACGGCACTTACAGCCGCTGGTGCTCACCTGATTTTGTTTACAACAGGCCGTGGAACACCTTTCGGCGCCCCGGCACCGACTATGAAACTGTCTACCAATACGCCCTTGGCACAGAAAAAATCCGGCTGGATCGACTTCAACGCCGGTACAGTGGCAGACGGAACACAAACCATGGAGGATTCCGCCGGTGACCTGATGAGCCTTGTGCTGGAAATTGCCTCCGGCAAGCAGACCAAGGCGGAACAAAAAGGCTTCCGGGAAATATCTATTTTTAAAGATGGCGTTGTATTATAATCATTTGCTGTCTCACACAATGTAATGCCCTTATGAAAAGAGAGAATAATTAGGAGAACGAACAGATTCAACGATTTTGAGTGCGTTCATAACTTGGGGCAAATTAAATAACCTATTCCTAAAAGAATGCGGACAGGAAGAGCGAACGTCTGCACCGTTAAAACGTTTTGAATAAGTGACCTCTGTTGGGGAAAGTCAGGAACTTCTTATGCACCTGCTATCGGAACTTAAAATAGTTTTCCCTTATTGTTTCCCTTACGGGGGTGCTAAAGTGTGGTAAATGGTAGTGAGAAACGGAATCAAAAAGTTCGGAAAATATACACAAAATGCACTATATTGTTAATGTTTGCTACAAATTTTGTTTGTAGGGGACGGGTTTCCCGTCCCTTTCCTTGCCAAAATAGCTAAAACCCCTTGATTTCTAAGAACTTTAGAGATCAAGGGGTATTTTTACGCCTGTTTCGCTCAGTGCGATTCATTCGCAACTGTTTATGCATATTTCCGTCGCCACCCGGGCGGCCGTACTCATATCACCCATAACAAAAACCTTGCATTTTTTACATATTTTTGATATAGTGTTAAGAGGGGAGTGATGCAGTTGGCGATGCATTTAACAGCGTTGTGACCACCGACAACGATATTACTGCCATCTTAACAACGGCACAAGATGAGATGGAAAAGGCAAACCAATAAAGAAAATAGGGCGAAGTCCCGTGGACTTCGCATGTGGATACGCAACATAGAAAGGGTTAAATTATATGAAGGATCATCGTTTGGATGCGTACATATCCTTGCGTGCAAAGGCATGGAACAACCCATGGGCAAAACGAATTTTATCTGAGCTGTACTATTTGCTGGGTATATCTGAAACAGTGGATGGTGCCTTGGATGCACAAATTGAACCTGCGGTCACCTACCTGACACAGGTGGTGGAACAGGAAGGCACTATTACGAAAAATGCAGCGCTGCAGGCAGAGCAGATGCTCAGTGCCTTGCAGGAAACAGCCAAATCCTATGAAGTCATTTGTGCCGCCCATGCCCATATTGATATGAACTGGATGTGGGGCTATCAGGAAACAGCAGCACTGACAGTGGATACGTTCCACACCATGCTGCGCCTGCTGAGGGAATATCCCCAATTCTGCTTCTCCCAGTCCCAAGCCTCCACATACGAAATCATTGAAAAATATCATCCCCAAATGCTGCCGGATATCAAAAAATATATTCAGGAAGGCAGATGGGAAGTTACAGCAACCTCTTGGGTAGAGAACGATAAAAATATGTCCGGCGCAGAAGCCATGTCCAGACACCTGCTGTATACCAGAAGCTATCTGTCTGAGCTGCTGGATATTCCGATGGATTCTGTTAAGCTGGATTTTGAACCGGATACCTTTGGTCATACAGAAAACTTGCCCGAAATATTAACACAGGGCGGTGTAAAGTACTATTACCACTGCCGCGGTACCGATGAGGAATATGTCTATAAGTGGCGTGCCCCCTCCGGTGCAGAACTGCTGGTCTACCGGGATCCTACATGGTACAATTCCGGCTGCGACCGCCCCGTTGATGAAACCGTATTTGAGTTTGTCCCCTCTTTTTGTCATCGTTACGGTTTGCATCATTGCTTGAAGGTCTATGGCGTGGGAGATCATGGCGGCGGACCCAGCCGTCGGGACATTGAGTGCATAATGGAAATCAGTCAATGGCCCCTTTCTCCTAATATCTATTTTGGCACTATGCAGAGCTTCTTTGAAAAGCTGGAGCAGGAAGCTGACCACCTGCCGGTGCTGGATCATGAGCTGAACTATGTGTTTACCGGCTGCTATACCTCACAGTCTACCATCAAGCGTGGAAATCGCATCAGTGAGGATCGCCTGTACGAGGCAGAGGTACTGGATGTTATGGCACATCACTGGGTACCCGATTATGAAACCGCGAAGCCCTTTGATGGACCTTGGAAAAAGGTGCTGTTTAATCAGTTCCACGACATTCTGCCCGGTTCCGGCACAGTGGAAACACGGGAATATGCCATGGGCCTGTATCAGGACGCTTTGGCCTCTGCCAGCGTCAGCGCCACCCACGCTATGCGTCAAATTTGCGAAAACATTGATACATCCAGGCTGACGCCGGAACAGACTTATGACTATTCCACCGGCGGCGGTGTGGGTTATCATACCAATGATGCTTCCGGTTACGGCTTCTCTGTCACAGAATACGGCTCCGGTTTGGTTCGGGCATATAGCCTGTTTAATACTACAAATATCGCCCGTGATGAAGTGGCTGAGCTGGTGGTGTGGGATTGGCCCGGAAATCTGGAACGCATTCAGGTTTTGGATGCTTCCGGCAAAGTACTTGCGTGTGAGGTTTTAAAGCAGAGTGTGAGCTACTGGTCTCACGACTGCATCCATCTGGGTGTACGGGTAGCTGTTCCTGCTATGGGCTATACAACGGTGGTCCTCTCCCAGAAGGCTGCGGCACTGCATAACCCCCTGCGGATGTTTACAGATCCGCGTGTGGATCGCACGGGCAATGAGCCCATCGTGCTGGAGAATCAAAAGCTACGTGCGGTGTTTGAACCGGGCTCTATGACTCTTACTTCCCTGATAGATAAATCCAGCGGTCAAGAGCTGATTGCGGTTGCAGACGGTGGATTCCGTTTGGCGACAGAATCCATCGAAACCGCCATGACCTCCTGGCGCGTGGGGCGGTTTGCTGCGCTGAAGAACCTGAGCAGAGAACTTCCTGTTCATATTGAAAAAATTTCCCACGGCATTTTGCGCCAAGCCGTTACTTTTAAACAGAACTTCCAAAGCTCTTCTATGGAAGTAACCTACATTCTGGATGACAACAGCGATGTGCTGATTTGTCAGGTGCAGGTGGATTGGCGGGAATTTGGCAGCCTGGCAGGAATCCCCCAGCTGCAGTACTGCCTGCCGCTGAAGATGGTCGGTACGGAAAGCCTTTGCGCTGTCCCTTACGGCATCTGCCGCCGACCTGTTCTGCAGCATGATGTTCCCTGCTGCGGCCTTATGGCTGTAAAACAAGAAAATGTGGCGGTTGCCTTGCTCGCTGACAGCAAGTACGGCTTCCAATTTGATGGCCAGAATATTTGCGTGGATCTGCTTCGCGGCTCTATTGATCCTGATCCCACACCGGAGATTGGCAAGCATACCATCCGCTTGGGGATTGCAGTTGCACAGGTGCAGGAAGATGCCCTGATTGCCTGCAATACGAAATTTTCCCATCCTATCAGCGGCTGCTCCGTGCCTGTTGCCCATGCTGGTACACTGCCTATGGAGCATGAGCTGTTCCGTTTGGAAGGCTGTCAGTTGGGGGCGCTGAAGCGCAGTGAGGATGGTACCGGCTGGGCGGCAAGAGTATATAACCCCACAGCAGACTATGCAACGGCAAAGCTGACAGCAGACGGTTTACAGAATGCATATACTGCCGATACGATGGAGCGCAAAGAGCAACCGCTGCAGGTTGATGCAAACAGCACTTGCGCAGTTGTTCCGCCCCACAGCGTTCGTACCGTAATCCTGACTAACTCTTAAAATATAAAAAAACGCAATTGCCCCGCACAGAAAGACAAACTTATGTAGGATGAAATTATGAAACGGTTTTTAAGTGTGTTGCTCATCGCAGTGATGGTGCTGAGTCTCTTGCCTTTTTCTGTACGGGCACAAACCACGGATTTTGAAAGTGAAATTTGGGTTGCAACCACGGTAGAGGATTGGTAGATCGTACTTAGTGACGATATTGGCCTCAATTTCCGTGTAAAGGCTTCCTCTGATTCTGTGGCAACCATTAGCGTTGGTGACAGTGTCACAACAGTAAATCTGGCGCAATTGAGCCAGGATGAACAGGGCTATTACATTGTCAGCGCCTATGTGGCCGCAGCGCAGATGACAGATGATGTGAACCTGACTATCACATAAAATGAATCTGTCCAATTTTCAAAGGATTATTCTGCTCGCCAGTATGCTGACTATATCCTTGACAACGCCAATGGTTTCAGTGCAAAGACCCAGACATTGGTGAAGCAGATGCTCCACTATGGTGCCGCTTCACAGACTTATTTTAATTACAACACAGATAATCTTGCCAACAGCGGTATCGAAGCCTCTGAACCCGCTGCAGATGCAGCTGCAGTTAATGCATGCACCTTTACTGCAAACGGAAAAACCTATGCGCCCCAATTAAAGGATGGTCTGTATTACATCGAAATCAGTGATATTTTTCCCCAGGATTTGGATAAACAAATTACCTTGACGGTTACCGATGCTCAGGGGAATATCCTGGCAGTGACTTATAGCCCCATGAATTACATCGTCCGTATGAATGAAAAGGGCAGCGAAAATCTCAAAAACCTGCTGAAAGCACTCTATAATTATCATTTAGCCGCAAAGACTTTATAAGCAAAATCAAAAACATCCCCCGTAGATTGCCACGCCACGCGTGGCGTCTCGCAATGACAAAAGATGCAAGTTTTGCTTCAAAATGTCGTCGGCCGGTGGTCGGTGGGGAGAAATTTCGTCGCCATTACTGCCGAGGATATGGTCGCTAAAGCCGGTTCAATAAGAAACCTTCAAGTCCCGCCTCGCGCACCAAAGAGACAGCTTCAATGCTGTCTCTTTTTTTGTTTGTAGGGGACGGGTTTTCCGTCCCTTTTCTTGCCAAAACGGCTAAAACCTTTTGATTTCGGTTCTATGTCGATAGCTGGGGGAGAGCCAAAATAGAATAACATTTGATCGTGTCGGAGAAGTTGCTCCGGCACGATAAATAAGATCTTTTTTCTGAAATTATTGAAGCTACGTATGCTCAACTATTGTTTTACGACTTTGGGGTCAGGTTTCATGAGCCTGACCCCTAAATTTATTTTCGAACCAAAAGGGAATCTGTTGTGTTTATGGCATGGAATGAGATGTTGACAAATCAACATATTGGCGTTATAATATATGGGAATATCCGGGAAGGGAGAAATATTATGGTAGATCGGTTCAAGAGATTTTCTTTTTCCATATTTGAGATTTCCCGATGCTGGCACAAATTAGCTTCGGAAGAAATGGAAAAGTATGGACTAAAGGGGCCTCATGCCATTTATCTGACTGTGTTACAGCATAACCAAGAGGGGCTGACATCTGCACGGCTGGCAGAACTTTGCGGTAGAGATAAGGCGGATGTGTCCCGTGCCGTTTCTGTTTTAGAAGAAAAGGGAATGGTCAAACGGGAAACCGGAAATACTTACCGTGCGAAATTGTTTTTAACGGAGGCAGGCTATCAGGCGGCGGAACATGTTTCTGGTCGTGCATCGGTGGCTGTTGAACTCGCCGGAAAAGATATTTCCAATCAGGAACGGGAAGTTTTTTATCATGCATTACTATCCATCACCGAGAATCTCAGAACATTGTGTCGGGATGGATTGCCGGAGTAAAGGAAAGTGAATATGTCTGTTAAAATTATTGTAGATTCAACTGCGGATATGACCGAGGCAGTAAAGGCTCAAACCTGCGTTGTGCCGCTGACGGTATGCTTTGGTCAGGAAGAATTCATCGATGGTGTTACCATTGATCATAAAATGTTTTATGAAAAATTGGTGGAATGTGATGTACTTCCTACCACCAGTCAGGCTACACCCGTAGCCTTTGAAGAAGTATTCCGGGAAATTACAGCTGCAGGAGATAGCGGCGTTGTTCTGACGATTTCCTCCCATCTTTCCGGTACGTACCAAAGTGCCACCATTGCTGCCGAGGAATATCCCAATATCTATGTGGTAGACAGTCACTCTACCGCCATTGGTGCCGGTATCCTTGCGGAATTGGCTTTAAAGCTGGCACAAAGCGGTATGGGGGCAGAAGAAATTGCAAAGCAACTGATGGAACAACGGGATAAGGTATGTATTGTTGCCATGCTGGATACTTTGGAGTATTTGAAAAAAGGTGGCAGAATATCCAAAGCTGTCGCTTTTGCCGGTGGCCTTCTTTCCATTAAACCGGTGATCAGTTTGGAGGACGGAGAGATCAAGATTTTGGGAAAAGCCCGTGGCTCCAAGCAAGGAAATAATCTTTTGGTGCAGGAAATTGAGAAAACCGGTGGTGTGGATTTTGGAAAGCCCTTATTGCTGGGTTATACCGGTCTTTCCGATGCGTTGTTACAAAAATACATAGAGGACAGTTCTGCACTTTGGAAAGATGGTACACAGAGCCTTCGCTATGTGACCATCGGAAGTGTGGTAGGAACTCATGCAGGTCCTGGTGCAATTGCGGTAGCGTTTTTCAGAAAATCCTGATAAGGAAGTGATGGTATGGCATTGTCGCCTAAGACGATTCGTCACCAAATGGGATTATTAAAGCCCCTGCTGAAAAGCTGTTCTTTGGAAACCATGCGGAAGGGTCAGAATCTTGTAGGGGAACTGATTGGGATGGCCAAGGCCGGTCGTTTTGTATTGAAGGAACATGACTTTGATAACTTTCAGGGCTGTTGGATTGTTCCGAAGGATGAACGACGGCAGGGCGTTGTGCTGTATTTGCATGGTGGCGGTTTTACCTGCGGTGGTGTGGAATATGCCAAAGGGTTTGGCATCACATTGGCAGAGCGGTTTGGTGTTAAGGTGTTTTGTCCTGGCTACCGATTGGCTCCGGAACATCCTTTTCCTGCCGCTTTGGAAGACTGCCTGACAGCTTATGAATATCTGCTGAGCAAGGGGTATGATCCGAGTCATATTACGCTGTGCGGCGAAAGTGCTGGCGGCGGACTATGTTACAGTGTTTGCCTGAGATTAAAAGAGATGAACCGTCCTTTGCCCTGCGGCATTGTGGCAATTTCTCCCTGGGTGGATCTGACTTTATCCGGGGGATCTTATCGGGATAATGAAGAAACAGATCCGTCATTATCCAATGAATTTTTAAAACATTGTGTCAGTTGTTACGGAGCAGATCCCAAAGATCCCATGGTTTCTCCCGTGTTTGGAGATCTTTCTCAAATGCCGCCTTCCTTGATTTTTGCGGCAGAAAATGAACTTTTGCTTTCTGACAGTGTATGTATCCATGAAAAGCTGAAACAAAATGGTTGCCTGAGTCAGCTGCATATCAAACCGGAACGGTGGCATGCCTATATTGTATATGGCCTGAAGGATGACAGCCGGGATTTCGATAAGATCAATCATTTCCTGAATCGCTATATGTGTCAGGAACGGAAACTGCGTTGGATGCGTCTGGATAATGCGGCAAAAATTTATCCTGCTGCCAGAAATCAGCGGTGGAGCAATGTGTTCCGTTTATCGGCGACCTTGAACGAGGATGTGGATACCCAGATCATGCAATCTGCATTGGATGTGACTGCAAGACGGTTTCCTTCCATTGCGGCACGGCTCCGTAAGGGTATTTTTTGGTATTATTTGCAGCAATTGGATCAGGCACCTGCCATTCGTCAGGAGGCCAGCTATCCGCTGACCCGTATGTCCCGCAAGGAGGCAAGAAAATGTGCCTTGCGTGTCATTGTGTACCGCAATCGTGTGGCTGTGGAATTTTTCCATTCCCTCACCGACGGAAGCGGTGGCATGGTGTTTTTGAAAACCCTGATTGCGGAGTATCTTCAACAAAAATACGGTATTTGTGTGCCGGCTGAGGCCGGTGTTTTGGGGCGTATGGAAGAACCGTCCGAAGCGGAACTGGAGGACAGTTTCCAAAAATACGCAGGCCCGGTCAATGCCAGCCGTCAGGAGGATGATGCATGGCGTCTGCAAGGCACGCCGGAGTATGACGGTTTTTTGAATTTGACTTGCTTTACTATGTCTGCCAGGGAAGTGAAGGAGCAGGCTCGTTCTTACGGGGTTACTGTGACGGCATTTTTGTGTGCGGTTTTGATGCAAGCTATCCAGCAGCTGCAAAAGGAGTATGTTCCCAATGTCCGGCGTCGTAAAGCGGTCAAGGTGCAGATTCCGGTGAATTTGCGTACCATGTTCCCCAGCAGTTCTTTGCGGAATTTTGCCCTTTATACCACGCCGCAAATTACACCTCGCTTGGGTGAATATTCCTTCCCGGAAATTTGTAAGATCGTCCATCACTGGATGGGACTGGAAATCACGCCTCGTAAAATGGCCATGATGATTGCTGCCAATGTGGGGTCTGAGCGAAATATTTTCGTGAAAGTAATGCCCCTTTTTATTAAAAACTTTGTGATGAAAATGGTGTTTTTGGCAGTTGGTGAGCGTAAATCTTGCCTGAGTATGTCCAATTTGGGAAATGTGAAACTTCCTGAGGCCATGATGCCTTATGTGGAGCAAATGGATTTCATTTTGGGTGTTCAGGCATCCGCACCCTATAATTGCGGTGTGATCTCTTATCAGGATAAGTTACAAGTGAACTTTATTCGCAATACCAAAGAACCCCAACTGGAAAACGCATTTTACCGAGTGATCCGGGAAATGGGACTGTCTGTGCAAGTGGACGGTAATGGAGAATGAGGGAGGTAAAAGATATGTATTGTATATCCTGCGGTATAAAATTGGCGGACGGACAAAAGAAATGTCCGCTTTGCGACCTGGAAGTATACCATCCCAAGCTGTCCAGACCGGAAGGGGAGCGGTTATATCCGAAAAATCAGTACCCGGTGCAGGAAGTTAGTCCTTGGGGTGTTCGGATTTTGGTTTTAACGGCTTTTTTACTGCCTTTGATCACAGTTATTCTTTGTGATCTGCCGATCCACCACAGGATCACCTGGTCCGGTTATGTGATCGGGGCGTTACTTCTTGTGTATGTGACAGCAGTTCTGCCTTTTTGGTTTAAAAGCCATAATCCCGTCATTTTTGTTCCCATAGATTTTGCTGTGGCAGGTATCTATTTACTGTATATTAACTTTGCGGTATCGGGAAATTGGTATCTGACCTTTGCATTGCCCGTCACCGGATTTTTTGCACTGATCGTTACTGCGGTGGTTACCCTGAACCGATATGTGCGACGGGGAAGACTCTATATATACGGTGGTGCGGTTACGGCAACCGGTTTGTTCCTGCCCGTCATGGAGCTGTTTTTGTGTATTACCTTTGACAAAATCAGCTTTTTCGGTTGGTCCTTCTATCCTATGGCTGCTCTGGTTTTATTCGGCGGATTTTTGATTTTTCTTGGAATTTGCCGTCCTGCCCGGGAAGTTATGGAACGTAAATTTTTCCTATGATAAAAAGCAGTCGGTGTTTTACTACCGACTGCTTTTTTGTATGTTATAAAATCAGGCAGATCAGCCCGGATGCACCGTCGTTTACCACCCGTGACAGTGTGCCGCGGAATTTTGCCCGTACATCCTCCGGTGTCCGCACCAGCTTTGTTGTAAGACCTTCCTGGATCAGGGCATAGACGGATTTTCCGAAGATGTTACTCTGCCAAAGCTGTTCCGGATCTTCGCCCATAAGATATTCCATCAAGTCCTGAGACTGTTTTTCGTCTCCTACCATGGGATTGATCTCCGTGTCAATATCCACACGAATCATGTGGATGGAAGGTGCTCCGGCTTTCAGCCGTACTCCGTAGGAGCCGTTTTTGCGTATGACTTCCGGTTTTTGCAGTTTCATTTCTTCTGCGGTGGGCATTACAATGCCATAACCAGTGGCGTTGACCGAGGCAAGTGCATCGGAAATTTTGTCATATTCCTGCTTGATAGCTGATAATTGGGTAAGTTTTTCCAAAAGTTGCGCATCGTTTTCAATGTGGATACCGGCACGGGTGCTGAGAATTTCATAAAACAACTTTTCCGGGAATGTGAGTGTGCAGGAAACGGTGCCGGTGGCCAAATCGATACTGCGAAGGGTAAAATCTGTGATCTCATCCAATTCGGTCAGTGCTTCCAGGGTGCTTTCGGCGTTGCATAACATCTGGATGGCATCGGCCTTTTCAATCAGGGTTTCATATAATTTTTTCTTGATGGGATTATCCTGCTCCAATGCATCGATCCAGCGTGGCATGTGGATTTGCAGTTGTGTCATGGGAAATGCGTATAACAGATCTTTCAGCAATTGCCCAATGTCCTCTTTTGTCAGTGCCTGACAATCAGCAACGACCGGTGTGACATCAAATTCCGCCATAATGGATTCCTTTACTTCCATGGCAGCCTGACCCTTAGGATCTGCGGAATTGATAATGATCAGGAAAGGTTTTCCGGTAGCCTGCATATCGGAAATTGCCCGTTTTTCTCCCTGAATGTAATCGGTTCTGGGAATGTCGGTGATCGTTCCGTCGGTGGTGATCACCATTCCGATGGAACAATGCTCCTGCATGACCTTTTTCGTACCCAGTTCTGCCGCATCTGTCATGGGGATCTCGTAGTCAAACCAGGGGGTGGTTACCATACGGGGAACGCCGTCCTCGTCAGCCCCAACAGCACCATCCACCATGTAACCAACGGAATCGATCATTCGTACACGGAGTTTTGCAGTGCCGTCCGGGGAGATCTCCACAGCCTCTTCGGGAATGAATTTTGGCTCACTTGTCATGATGGTTTTCCCAGAGCCGCTTTGCGGCAGTTCATCCCTTGCTCTTTCTTTGCGATAGGGGTCCTGGATGTTAGGGATCACCAAGGTTTCCATGAGCCGTTTGATAAAGGTGGATTTTCCCGTCCTGACCGGTCCAACCACGCCAATGTAGATATTACCTTCGGTTCTGGCGGCAATATCACGATAAATGTTTTCCATAGCCAGCCTCCTTGTTTTGCGGTCTAACAAAGCCTATGTATTCTGACGGACAAATAGAACAAGCCTCCTGATAAAGTCCTAAAAAAGCGGTAACGCCCATTTGGGCTGCTTCTTCCATCATGGCGATTTGATCTTCTACCGTTCGTTTTAAATAAATATGGGCATATTGTGGATCAACTTCCGTGCGATAGTGAGTGTGGAGCAGATCGTCTGCCCAGGGGAAAGTATCAGAACTTTCTGATGCCATTGTGCGGATGCAACCGGATTGCGACACTTCAAGCGTTACCGCCTCCGGGGATAACTCCAAAAAGATTTCCCGATCCTGCCAGGGGGAAAGGTATTCCTTCACTGTGGTATCGGCAGGGATGGGAGGGAGAAATAAGACTTTAGACTGATGGGTCTGGTACAGCGGTGTGACTGCTACGGGGCAGGCCAGATCGTTTTCAATCCGTCGACATAGGGTATCAGTTTCGGGATAACCCGGTTTTTGAAAATCCAAAACGACACCGGATATATCCAAACATTCACAGCATGCCGATAGCTGTTTTACAATTTCTTCAGGGTCGTGTCCCTGCGGTTCAATTTGATCGTTTAGCATCAGGATAGATCCGTTGGGCAAGGATTGGGGGATATTGGTTAAACCTTTTCCATAGGGAGAAAATTGACAGGCCATCCATCCGCAGTGTTTCGGGAAATGGACGCAGGACTGAAATTCTGCACCGGTCATTGCCAGGTATATGGGTAAGGGCATAGACAAAACCACCCTTCTGTGTTATACTACTGTTACTTTATGAAAGAGGATGCTGATTATGCCATTTCCCTTTTTACCCACCTGGCGGACATCTGCTGTTACGGATATATCTGCCGATTTTTTGAAACAGCAGGGGATAACCCTTTTAATGCTGGATTTTGATAACACCATTGTGCCCTATACCACGGATGTTCCCACCGACGCTGTCAAGGCGTGGCTGGAAATGATGAAAAATTCCGGTTTGACGGTTTGTATTGTTTCTAACAGCCATAATAGTCGTGTGCCGAATTTTTGTAAGGAATATGGTTTAAATTGCATTACACATGCGAAAAAGCCTTCTGGAAAGGGAATCTTCCGATGCCTTTCCCGTTTTGGGATTCCTGCTTCACAAGCGGTACTGGTGGGAGATCAGATCTATACAGACACCTTAGGTGGCAATTGTGTCGGTGTTCGTACCATTTTGGTGGAGGCAATTCATAACCATACCATTTGGCTGAAATTGCGTCATGTTGCGGAAATGCCTTTCATCTGGGCATCCAATCACAGGAGGATGGAAAAATGAAAAATTTAGATAAATATATTTCGTTACTGGATCAAAATTCTGAGGTGGACGGCCTTCTGCTGACCAGTCGGTTCAGCCGTATGTACGGTGCAGAATTTGATATTGCCGAAGGCGTTGCCATTGTGACAAAAGCCGGCTGCCGTTATTTTACTGACAGCCGTTATATTGAATCGGCACAGAACAATATAAAAGATTTTGAAGTTTTGGAGATGAACCGTGCCAATCCATATTCCAAACTGTTAAATGAAGCCATTGCAGATTTTGGGGTTTCGGTTTTGGGTTTTGAAGAAACTTATTTGACCGTTGGAGAATTGCTGGCGTTTGAGGCAAAACTTCAGGCAAAACTAATCCCTTATAATCAAAAGATCTATGGTTTTCGTTCTGTGAAAGAGCCGTGGGAGCTTGATCGGATGCGTAAAGCCCAGGAGATCACCGATCAGGCATTTTCCGAAATGCTGACAAAAATTAAACCTGGCCTGACGGAAAAACAGCTTCATGCTGAGCTTGTATACAGTCTGCTGAAAAACGGTGCTGACGGAATGGCCTTTGAACCCATCGTTATTTCAGGTCCGAATACCTCCATGCCCCATGGCGTTCCCGGAGACCGTGTGGTGCAGGAAGGGGATTTTATCACCATGGATTTTGGTGCTTTGTATCAGGGCTATTGTGCGGATATGACCCGTACGGTTGCAGTTGGCTACGCCACAGAGGAAATGAAGAAAGTCTATGATACAGTCCTGAAGGCTCAAAATGCGGCAATTGCGGAAACAAAGCCCGGTGTGACCGGAAGATTTATCGATGCCATTGCCCGCAATATCATTACCGACGCAGGCTATGGCCCTTATTTCGGCCATGGATACGGTCATTGTTTGGGTATGGAGTGTCATGAATCCCCCAATTGCAGTCCTGCCGGGGAAGTGGTCATGGAGAAAAATATGATTTCCTCTGCGGAACCCGGAATCTATTTGCCGGGAAAATTCGGTGTTCGCATCGAAGATGTGGTGATTTTTACGGATGAGGGCTGTGAGAATATTACAAAAAGCCCTAAAGAACTGATAATTATTGCAGTTTCTTGAAAAAAGTTTTTATTACCTCTTGCAATCGGTAAAAATTTCGGTTACAATATATGCGTTAAAAATTGCTCTTAAAGAGGGCGTAACAGGAGGATAAAGATAATGATTTCTGTCAGCGATTTTAGAAACGGCATTACCTTTGATATGGATGGTAAGGTTATGCAGATCGTGGAGTTCCAGCACGTTAAGCCCGGTAAGGGCGCAGCTTTCGTCCGTGTTAAGATGAGAAATGTCATCACCGGCGGCGTGACTGAAACCACTTTCAACCCCAACGATAAGTACCCCACCGCTTACATTGAGCGTAAGAAGATGGAGTACTCCTACAACGATGGTGATCTGTACTACTTCATGGACGGTGAGACCTACGAGCTGGTACCCATCGAAAAGAACATGCTGGACGACAGCTTCCGTTTTGTGAAGGAACACAACACCTGCACCGTTATGAGCTACAAGGGCAGCGTGTTTGGCGTTGAGCCCCCTCGCTTTGTTGAGTTGGTTGTTGCCGCTACCGAGCCTGGCTTTGCCGGCAATACTGCTACCAACACTTTGAAGCCCGCCACCCTGGAGACCGGTGCTGAAGTGAAGGTTCCTCTGTTCATTGAAGAAGGCGAGAAGATTCAGATCGACACCACTACCGGTGAATATCTGGGTCGTGCAAAATAAGGAGCATATTTATGACGATTTCCGAAAAGGCCGCTTACCTGAAAGGTTTGATGGATGGTCTCAATTTGGATATGGAAAAGCCCGAGGGTAAGATGATTTCTGCCATCGTGGATCTGCTGGGTGATGTAACTCGTCGCCTGACTGATGTGGAAGAGACCACCATTGCCATTTCCGATGAGCTGGATGAGATCGAAGAAGACCTGGATGCCATTGAAGACTACATTCTCGATGAAGAGGATGAGGATTTTGATGACTACGAGGACTTTGACGAGGATGACGATTGGGATGACGACGAAGAGTACGAAGAAGGCTTCGATTTTGGTGATGAAGATTCCACCATTTACGAGGTAACTTGTGCTTGCGGTAAGGTCATCGCATTTGACGAGGAAACCTTGGAAAAGGGCAGCATCAATTGTCCTGACTGTGGTGAGAACCTGGAGTTCAGCTTCGACGACGAAGACGAAATTGAATTTTGATCCAACGGGGTATTTCCGAAAGGGAATACCCCGGTTTAATTTTGTCACCATTTTCGGAGTATATAGAATATAATCAAGGTACAATGGAAATAATTTTATTCCTTGACAGTAGTTGATTATAATGTATAATAATACATATCCAGACAAAATATACCATGCAGGAGGATGAATCTTATGGCAAAATTCTGTACCAGATGCGGCAGTTTGCTGAATCCCGAGTTGGGACTGTGTCCTGCTTGTGATGCAGAGAAAATCAAAAAGATCATGAGTTATCCCAACTTTTGCTCGCAATGTGGCGGAAAAGTGGATAAAAATACAGGAATATGTACCCAATGCGGTGTGTCGTACAATGAAGTATCAGCACCTGCTGTGAATCCGGTTGTGATTCCTGCTCCCGTTGTTGTTCCTGCTCCTGAGCCGATTCCTGAACCTGCTCCTGAGCCGATTCCCGAACCCGCTCCTGAGCCGATTCCCGAACCTGCTCCTGAGCCGATTCCCGAACCCACTCCTGAGCCGATCCCCGAACCCACTCCTGAGCCGATTCCCGAACCTGCTCCCGAGTCGACTCCCGAACCTGCTCCCGAGCCGATCCCTGCACCTGCTCCGCAGCCGCAAGTGCCGCAACAGCCCGTTCGTCCTGCTCCGCAGCAGGCACCCCGTGCCGTTGCTCCTGCAGCACCGAATGTGAAGAAAGCCAAGAAAGCCAAGAAAGTCAAGAAGGAGAAGAATAAATCCTCCGGCTCCCGTGCCTTGACGGTGTTCATGTGCGTGTTCTTGTTCCTGTTTTCCTTCCTTGCTGTGGAACTGGCTGCAGTTCGCAGTACCATTACCAATGAAGACAATATCGAACTTCTTTTGGATGATGCAGAGGTTTCCGACATCCTCAGCTTGATGGGCGATGAATATAAAGAGGACTTTTATGATACTCTGATCGAGTTTATTTACAACGAAACCGGTGCTGAGGTTACGAAGCGTAGCCTGGAAAAAGTTGTAAAGGAATCTTCTGTGAAGGTGTTTCTCGTTGATAAGCTTGTCACTTATATAGATGATATTCTTTATAGCGATAATAACTTCGATCTGACACAGCGAGAGATTCGCAAGCTGCTGAACAAAAATTCCGATGTGATCGAGGAAGAATTGGGTGCAGAAGTATCCGAAGAAGTTTTGGATGCGATCGCCGACTGGCTCGTGAATGAAGACGCGGTTGAAAAATTCATGCCCTCCGGCTTAAAGCGTAGCTATCCTGCCGCATACTACGGTATCAATATCGGTCTTTCTCCCGTTGCCATCATTTTGCTGTGCATTTTGTGCCTGCTGATTATTTTCGTGATGATCCGCAACAGTGCTTCTCAGGCTGCTCTTGGCAGTGGTATTGTATTGATGATCGTCGGCGGTTTAAACTTGCTTGTTTCCGTCATGGCAATTTGGATGCCCGATGTGGGTGAAAGTTTGATGGGCAATTTCATAATGGGATCGGCCTTTAATGTCTGCTTCAGCTCCAACATCGTGATGTTTGCAATTATTGTAGGCGTCGGTTTGATTGCGATTGTTACAAGAGCCATCTGCAACCATGTCCTGGCTAAGAAGGCTGCTTAAACCGTGAATACTGTGAAAAGTCCTGCTGAGAAAATCGGCAGGACTTTTTGCAAATTCCTGATGCAATTTTCAGGGAAATGTGCTATACTGTAAAAAACGGAAAGGAGGGGGCGTATGTATCAGCCTTTGGCGGACATTTTGCGTCCGGAAACCCTGGAGGATGTGTATGGTCAAGAACATATTTTAGGACCCGGCGGCATTTTGCGGCGTTTGGTGGATTCCGGAAATGTTCCCAATATGATCTTCTACGGCCCCAGCGGAACGGGAAAAACCACCGTTGCCCAGATCATTGCAAAGCAGACGAAACGAACCTTATATCAGCTGAATGCAACAACTGCGTCTACTGCGGATATTAAGAATATCGTGGCACAATTAGACACCTTTATGGCACCAAACGGTGTGCTTTTATATTTGGATGAGATCCAATCTTTTAACAGAAAGCAACAGCAATCCCTCCTGGAGCATATTGAAAACGGAAAGATCACCCTGATTGCATCTACCACGGAAAATCCCTATTTTTATGTATTTAACGCCATATTAAGCCGTTCCACGGTTTTTGAATTTAAGCAGATCTCTGCGGATGCTGCGTTAAAGGCGGTAAAACGGGCTGTTTCCTACCTGGAAAAGCGTACCGCTTTGCAGGCACAGCCGGAAGAGGGGGCGTTGGAGTATATTGCCGGGTCATGCGGCGGTGACCTCCGGAAAGCCATGAATGCAGTTGAGGTTCTGTTTTCTGCCGGCCAGCCTCAGGGAGATGTATTAACCCTTAGCTTGGAAGATGCGAAAATGGTATCTCAAAAAAGTGCTATGCGGGCGGATCGGGAAGGGGATAACCATTATGATCTTCTGTCTGCACTTCAAAAGTCTATTCGTGGATCGGATCCGGATGCGGCTTGCCATTATTTGGCACGGCTTTTGGAAGTGGGGCAAATGCAATCTGCGTGTCGTCGCCTGATGGTCATTGCGGCAGAAGATATTGGTCTTGCCTATCCCATGATCATACCCATTGTAAAATCTTGTGTGGATATGGCACTGATGTTAGGTATGCCGGAAGCACGGATCCCCCTTGGGGATGCGGCTGTACTGATGGCCACTTCTCCCAAATCCAATACCGGTCATGTGGCACTGGATTGTGCATTGGAGGATATTCGAAAAGGTCTTGGAGGCGATTTCCCCCGTCATTTGCAAAATATGCATGCCGATACGTATACCATGGAGCGTCAGCAAGGCTATGAATATCCCCATAATTACCCCGGTAACTGGGTGAAACAACAGTATCTTCCCGATGATTTGAAGAATGCTCGTTATTATGTGTACGGTCATAATAAGGTGGAGCAGGCAGCAAAGCAGTATTGGGATGCCATAAAGGGGGAGAAATGATGGATGTGCGACTTGGGGATGTGCTTTTGATGAAAAAAGAGCATCCATGTGGTGAAAAAAGGTGGAAAGTGCTTCGGATTGGGGCGGATTTCCGATTAAAATGTATTGGATGCGGCCATGAGATCATGACACCCCGATTTAAGGCGGAGAAGAATATTCGCCAAATACTCCGAGAAGAAAACATATCGACAGATACAAACGGCAGGTGAGGAAATCATCTGCCGTTTTTTATGTTTCCTTCACAAACGGTTGGGAGGACAAGACATCTGCGGTGATTCTTGGGGGACAGTCCCTACATCCTTGCGACGGATTTTTGGAATGAGCAGGGCTATACTTGACCCATCCAATTCGTGATTCGTGCCAACTGAGAAAAGGGGATGGGAAAACCATGAAAAGCTATGTTGTTTTGGCAGCTGTTTTTCGCTTTGCTGTTGATTTTTTGCTATTGATGGCGGCAGATCACTATGCCCGTCGGGAATGTTCTTTGCTCAGGCTCGTTTTAGGTGCGGCCGTGGGTGGGATCCATACAGTATTAGCCACTATGCCATATTTTACCGTTTTGGGCAATGACTTTTGGCGTGTATTTTCTTCTGTTGTCATGTGTGCCATATCATTTGGTATCCAGAAAGATGGTATGAAGATCGGAATTTTCTTCGTCTTATTACGAATTTCTTTGGATGGATTGATTGTTCATACCGGAGGTTTGGAGGATATTATATGGGCATCCTTATTTTTGGGGCTGTGTCTATATGGTTTCCGCGGAAGAACAAGACAGAAACAACTGATACCGGTGGAACTTACCTATGGTGATCAGCATATTCGGTTTCAGGCATTGTGGGATACGGGGAATACTTTAAAAGATCCGGTGACGGGAAATTCTGTATTGGTAGTTGATCGGGATATTGCGGATCGATTGACCGGATTAACGGTGCAACAACTGGAAAAGCCGGTGGAAACCATGGGGGTTATTCCGGGATTGCGATTGATCCCCTATTCGTCGGTGGGACAAAGCAGAGCGATGCTGTTGGGGATTTTTGTAAAACAAAGCAGAATCGGCAGAAGAAAGGGAAGTACCGTGGTGGCATTTGCACCTCAAATATTGGATGAAAAGGGGGTATATCAAGGACTATTGGGGGATTGACTGTAAAATTGTCATAGAATATGGGAGGAATAGCATGGGCAATATTATCAAAGGTATCACAGCATGGATTACGGAAAAACGAATCGGAACCATCTATTACATCGGAGGCAGTGACATTTTACCGCCGCCTTTAAAAGGCAGTCATGAGCAGGAAGCCTTATCGCAGATGGAGCAGGGGAGTGAGGAGGCGAAGAATCTTCTGATCGAACGAAATCTTCGCCTGGTTGTATTTATCGCCAAACGATTTGAAAATACCGGGATCCATATTGAGGACCTGATCTCTATCGGTACGATCGGACTGATCAAGGGAATCAATACATATCGTCGGGATAAAAATATTAAATTGGCCACCTATGCCTCCCGCTGTGTGGAAAATGAGATTTTGATGTATATCCGAAAAATCGCCAACCAGAAAAATGAGGTATCTCTGGATGAACCTATCAATCTGGACTACGACGGAAACGAGTTGTTGTTATCCGACATTTTGGGAACGGATGAAGATATGATATTAAGACCAATGGAAGACGATGTGGATCTTTGCCTTTTGCGAAAAGCAGTGCAGGATCTACCCAAACGGGAACGGGAAATCGTGACCATGCGGTTTGGATTGGATCATCAAAAAGAACTGACACAAAAGGAAGTAGCAGAAAAATTGGAAATATCCCAATCCTATATTTCCCGATTGGAAAAGCGGATCATGCAGAAATTACGAAAGGAGATTCTGCGGCAGACAAGCTGTGTTTAAGAAATATAACTTGCAATTGGAAAGGGACTGTGTTACAATCGATACAGATGTTATATCGATATAAATCTGTATCGAAAGAGAGGGTGATCCTATGGAACATAAGGAACTTTCCAAAGCTGTATTAAAAAGACTTCCCGGTTATCTTTCTTATCTGAAAAGTCTGCCGGAGGATAGCTCCCCCTACATTTCCGCTACGGGAATTGCCAATGCCCTGAATATGGGTGAGGTGCAGGTTCGGAAGGATCTGGCGGTAGTTTCCAAAGCCGGAAAGCCGAAAATTGGTTATCCCAAATCCGATTTGATTGAAAATATCAGCCGCTATCTTTGTTACGATAATACGACCGATGCAATTTTGATTGGTGCCGGTAAGCTGGGGCAGGCTCTTTTGGGCTATTCCGGCTTTGCCGCCTATGGATTGAACATTCTGGGAGCTTTTGATGTATCACCGGCAGATCCTTCCATTCATTCTATGGAGGAATTGGAGGCATTTTGCCGGGAACATAATGTACACATGGGAATTATCACGGTTCCCGGGGAGTTTGCTCAGTCTGTTTGTGACCGGATGATCGAATGTGGCATCAAGGCAATCTGGAATTTTGCACCGGTACATCTGGATGTTCCGGAACACACTTTGGTACAAAATGAAAATATGGCTACATCTCTTGCAGTGCTTTCCATGCATTTGCAGGCGCAGATGAAACGCTGATTTTTCTTGTTGACAACAGCGTCATTTTTCAATATAATATGTATCGTATTGGTCAAATTTTGATTTTTTACCATGTTTAGAAAGGAAATCGAGTTATGAATCGTGATAAAAAAATCGGTAGTATTATTGTTAATGTTATTTTTGGCGTGATCATGGCAGCAGTTCTTGTTTGTCAGTTCCTACCTTTCTGGACTGTAAATGGTCAGAGTGCTTCTTTGTTGGATGTCTCTGCAAGACAGTATGACCAGTTTGGCGGTGCATTGCCTGTCATCCGGGGTTTGGATAAGATTTTGGGTGGTTTTACCCATCATGATGTTGCAACACAGGTGCTTCTGACCATTGTATTTTCTGCCATCGGCACTTTGCTGGCCTTTACCGGTCAAAATGGTTTCATTAAGCTGGCTTGTGCTGTTGCTTGTGTAGGCTTTGGTGCTTGGCTGTTCTTTGCTGTGCCTGCTTTTACCATGGGTATCATGGGTTATGTAGTTCTGGGTGCTGAAGCTGCTGCACTACTCACGGGCGTTGTGGTTTTGCTGGATTACCTGAAAAATCGTAAATAACTTTATACGTGCCGGAGCGAAAGCTCCGGCACTATTTTTATGTATATATTTCATGCTCTATGAAAGCTGAAGTATTAGAGATGTGTTCGATATAGTGATATTCATTTTGCGTTGACATTAAATCATAGTTCTTCTATAATTTACATTGTGCCCTCGTATAAATACAAAGAGGAGGATTTTTATGTTCTGTACAAATTGTCAAGGAATCTGCAAAGAAGGAGATATGTTTTGCAGTAATTGTGGGGCTAAGATTCAGAATGATTTAAACCATAATGTGAATAGTATTGAAACACGGAATAATTCTGCAAAATATGGAATTCTGGTAAAGATACTTGTTATTATTGCAATCATTATGACTTTGATAACAGCGGTTTCTTATAATTTAGGATTTCGACCGGTTTTGGTCCGTGACAGTAGATCGGATTATTCCACAAAAATCATGACCACTCATGTGTGGAGTACCAATCAATACTTAGAGGAATTAGAGGATTTAGAATATTTTTTCTCGGATGATGCAAATCAGGTCTATAATCTGATGTCTGACTCTTTGGACATTCAGGTGAAAACAGCAATTGTTTACTTTGTATATTCCGCATTTTTGGTTCTTCTTGCCTTTTTTATTTATAGTAAAAGTAAATTCACGAATATTGCAGGTCTTTTTGTTGTTTTCATAGGTTTTCTTGTTTTGTTTGGGGATTATGGTGATTCGAAAAGCATCATATACGATGATGGTTACATGGAATACACAGCACTACCTCAAGTATCCACATTGTTCTTGTTTGCCATTTTTCTGATTATGTTCCTTTGCTTTGTTGCGCACCTTTTAGAAACGTTCATTCAAAGACAATTATCGAAAAAGATTGCTATTGAAACAAATAATAAACCAAAAACATCGATTTTATTTTGTATTTTCTTAAGTGTCTGTATGTTTTTGTGCTTGCTGATTTCTATTAAATATTTTACCGGTAATCATGCAGTTACATATTCTATGAGTAGTTTTTATTTTGAAAGCATGAAAATAGACAGCATCTCTGAATATTTAAACATGGACATGGTGGATAGAAACATTCATAATAGTGTCTATCTTTATAATTCCAACGGACCTTTTGCATTTTTTGATTTTTCATATGAAAATGCATTGTTTCATTGGTGTGTAACATTTGCGTATGTTACCTTGTTTGTTTTGCTGTTATTAACTTTGATATTTACATTAAAAAAGGCAAAAATAGTAAAGATTTTCTCAATCATAACGGGAATATATGGTGTTATAATGGTTGCATCAGAGTGTTTAATCGGGATTTTCTTTATGAAACACAATTATAATTCGGTAAGTTTAAGACCAGATTATTATGAATCATTTGCCCCTGATTATGGTACACTTTTGTTGATTCCTTTTGTAATAACCATTGTAATTTTGGCATTTCTATTGCCTAAATCGAAAAAATTAAGATAAGAAAACGGTGACCGTTGCAATTAAGCAAGGGTCACCGTTTTATCTTTATTTACAAGGCTTGAAGCTGTCCTTCAGGCTGACGGAGCGGTTGAATACCAGGTTGCCGGGTTTGCAGTCCTTGCTGTCGGGGCAGAAGTAACCCAAACGCATGAACTGATAGGAGGCAGGTGCCTTGGCATCTGCAAGAGATGCTTCTACCTTACAGCCGGTGAGAATTTCCAAAGAATTGGGGTTCAGGCAGGCAATGAAATCCTTGCCGGAGGCATCGGGATCTGCATCGTCGAAGAGATTGGAGTACTGACGCACTTCTGCATCATAGCAGTTATTGGCATCGACCCAATGAATGGTAGCACCCTTGATCTTGCGGCCGTCGGCAGGATCGCCACCGGCAGAATTGGGATCATAGGTTGCAAGTACTTCCACCACATTACCTTTTTCGTCCTTCACACAGCCGGTGCAGGAGATCACATAAGCACCCTTCAAACGGCACTCGGGGCCTTCGGGGTAAAGTCGCTTATACTTGGGAATAGGCTCTGCCAGGAAATCATCTTCTTCGATCCACAGATTCCGGGAGAAGGTGATGGTTCTGGTGCCAGCCTCGGGATCGTTGGGATTGTTCTCCACCTCAAAGGTTTCGCTCTTGCCTTCGGGATAATTGGTGATGGTCAGCTTCACAGGTTTCAGCACAGCCATAACACGCTGAGCGGTTTCGTTCAGGTCCTCACGAAGACAATGCTCTAAGAAACCAAACTCGATGGTATTGGGGGATTTGGCAACACCCACACGGTCGCAGAAGTTACGAATTGCGGCAGGGGTGTAGCCACGGCGGCGCAGACCGCACAAGGTAGGCATACGAGGATCATCCCAGCCGGAACCACGCCCTTCTTCCCCAAGCTGACGAAGCTTCCGCTTAGACAGAACCGTATGGTCAATACCCAAACGGGCAAATTCGATCTGCCGGGGATAGTGGGGGACGGAAACATTTTCCACCACCCAGTTATAAAGGGGTCTGTGGTTTTCGAATTCCAGAGAACACAGAGAGTGGGTGATACCTTCCAGTGCATCCTGAATGGGATGGGCGAAGTCGTACATAGGATAGATGCACCACTTGTCGCCTTGACGGTGGTGATGCATGTGACGAATACGGTAGATAACCGGGTCACGCATATTGAAGTTGCCGGAGGCAAGATCGATCTTGGCACGGAGGGTATAGCGATTATCCTCAAACTCACCGGCTCGCATACGGGCAAACAGATCCAAACTTTCCTCAATGGGGCGATCCCGGTAGGGGGAGGTAGCAGGGGTGTTCAGGTCACCGCGGTTTTCCTTAAATTCATCAGGGGTCAGCTCACAGACATAGGCAAGCCCTTTCTTGATCAGTTCTACGGCAAATTCGTAGTCCTTTTCAAAATAGTCGGAGCCGTAGAAGAAACGGTCACCCCAGTCAAAGCCCAGCCAGCGAATATCCTCCTGGATTGCTTCCACAAACTCTACATCTTCCTTGGTGGGGTTGGTGTCGTCCATACGCAGATTACACAGACCGCCAAACTTTTCAGCAGTACCGAAATCAATGATCAGAGCCTTGCAGTGACCGATGTGCAGGTAGCCATTGGGCTCCGGCGGGAATCGGGTATGGACGGTTTTGCCGGCATAGCGGCCGCCCTCTGCAATATCCTCTTCGATAAAGGCATGGATGAAATTTTTGCTCTCAGTCATTTCAGCCATTGGTATCATCCTCTCTTTTCCTCAAATTCCATGATATTATAACCCACGCGCCGGGATTTTTCAACAAGGAAAAGTCAGATTATGATATTTTGAAAAACATTTTTAGAAAATTCATAAATTATAGTTGTCAATTCGCTCGACATATATTAAAATAAGATAGAGTAAACAAGGGAGAGAGGACATAAGATGAGTCAAATCAAATATAAAAGAATCATGCTGAAGGTCAGCGGTGAAGCTTTGGCGGGGGATGCCCGTCGCGGCCTGGACTTTGATGTGATCCATTCTGTATGCCAATCCATCAAGGAATGTGTGGATCTGGGTGTTCAGGTTGGCGTCATGGTGGGTGCCGGAAACTTCTGGCGTGGTGAAAAAGACGGTGCAGATAAAATGCAGCGTAGCCATGCTGATGCCATGGGTA
>JAZRRA010000131.1:0-5504 GCA_045650305.1 Faecousia sp. | reverse complement strand
CCTACGATGTGGTATATTATAATCGTAAGATAAACGGAAATTTACCATCATTACCATATAGGGTAGGATATACTGGATTTTCTTTTTGTTGCACAAGCGGTGATGCTATGGTATGATATAAAAAAATCGAAAGAGAGAACTTGTATGAAAAAGAAGGTACTCCAACACCTTGCCCTATGGGCTTTGTTATTCAGTATTTTGCTGAGCGGTTGCGGTTATTCTTCCGCACCCACTGCCCAGGATCAGAATGACCCCACGCAAATCCAGGATGTAACCGAAGGCATCCCCGTCACCGAGCCTGACGGCACACCGGTGACAGAACCGGATGGCTCCGTTGTGACCCAACCGGTCACAGAACCTCCTGCCGATGGTGAAACCACGGCCCCGGAAACTGATCCCGTCGTCACCTCTCCCGTTGTAACCTCACCCACAGAGCCGGATACAGAAATCACCGAGCCCACAGAACCGGAAGAAACACAAACAGAACCGGAGGTCACAACACCGCCCACCATTCCCAATTCCGGCGGTTTTACCGTACATTTTATCGATGTAGGGCAGGCCGATGCGGCACTGGTGATCTGTGGCGGCAAGACTATGCTCATCGACGGTGGAAACACCGGTGACTCCAACCTGATATACAGCTACCTGAGTCAGCGTGGTATTACCCATTTGGATTATATCGTTGCCACCCACGGCCACGAGGATCATGTGGGCGGTCTGTCCGGTGCATTGAACTATGCCACTGTAAACACCGTCTATTGTCCCGTGACCTCCTATGATTCCAACGCCTTCCGTAACTTTGTCAGCAATGTGCAAAAACGGGGTGCATCCATTACCGTCCCCTCTGTCGGCACACAATTTTCCTTAGGCAGTGCCTCCTGCAAAATTTTAGCGGTAAATCCCTATGCTTCCGACCCCAATAACACCTCCATCGTGATGAAGATCACCTATGGCAGCACCACATTTTTATTCACCGGCGATGCCGAGCAGGAAGTGGAACAAACCCTGTTAAACAGCGGCTATAATCTCAGTGCCACCGTGCTGAAAGTAGGGCATCACGGTTCTTACACCTCCACCAGTTACCAATTTCTTTGGAACATCATGCCTCAGTATGCAGTGATCTCCTGCGAAAAGAACAACTCCTACGGCCATCCTCACGATCAGGTGGTCAGCCGTCTGCGTGACGCAGATGTGAAACTATTTCGCACGGATATGCAAGGAGATATTATCTGCACCTCCAACGGCAGTACAGTCAGCTTTACCGTCAGCCGAAACGCCAATGTGGATACCTTCGGCGGTATTGGCAATAACAGCACCGGAAACGGCGGCAATTCCGGTGGTAACACCACCCCCGATACCACGCCGGACACGCCTTCCCAATCCTACACCCTCAATAAAAAATCCATGAAATTCCATTATCCGGACTGCGAATGGGCATTGAAAATCAGCAACAAAAATCGCAAGGACTATGAAGGCTCCCGGGATGACCTGATCGCAGAAGGCTATACCCCTTGCGGCTCCTGTAATCCCTAAGCATTTCCCATTTTACAGAAAGTGAGGACTTCCTATTATGGGTCTTACCGATCCGAAAAGTGTGACCCGACTGGGTTATATGGATTTTCTGAAATTCATCGGCATCACCTGCATTGTGATCGCCCATGCCAATCCCCCGGAATGGCTGATGATGCTCCGGAATTTTGATGTTTGCCTGATGGTCATTCTTTCTACCATACTGGCCGCCCGTTCCTATCAAAAACACGAAAACGCCGGGTTTTCTGCAGCGGTACAGTATGTTTGGGTTCGAATCAAACGCCTGGTGATCCCCACCTGGATTTTCTTGATTTTTTATTTCCTGGTTTATCTCGTGATTAGCGGAGAATTTTATGACCTTACCTACTATATCTCCACTTTCTGCCTGACCCGGTACGGAAAGGGCTATGTTTGGGTCATTTTAATTTATGTCTACACCGCGATCCTGACCCCGGTATTTCATAAAATTGGGTTTTCTGTGCTAAGTGCCATTTCTGTCACCGCCATTTATGTGGCATACGAAATCGCCTTTCACTACCATTTGGGAACCAGCAACCCCTTTATCGAAACCACGGTATATTACTTCATCCCTTACGGTTTCGTGGCCTACTGGGGATACAACCTGCCCCGGATGAAGAAGTCCGTACAATACGGGGTGCTGGCCGGTGCAGCCGCCATTTTCGGGGCTTTATGTCTGTTCTACTGGCAGAAAAACGGGCATTTCACCTCCGTGCAGATCGCCAAATATTCCCCCCGACTGTACTATGTCAGCTATGGCATCGGCTGTACATATTTGCTGATTCTGCTGTTCCGGGATAAAACCGCAAGACTTTTCCAATCCAAATTCGTACAGTACATTTCAAAACATTCCATGTGGTTCTATTTGTGGCATATCTTCGTACTGGCGGCCTACAATATTTTGAATCTGCCGGAGATCTGGTATCTCAAATTCCCCATTGTTTACACCATTTCCCTGCTGATCGTCTTTGTAGTGAACAAACTGCTGGATCTGATAGAACCCAAACTTCCCCTTAAATTCTTCCAATACTTACGAGGATAAAAAACAGCAAGGTGATTTTTTCACCTTGCTGTTTTCTTATTGAACGGATTTTTCTTTTTTCTTCCAATCATGGATCACCATGCCGGAAATGACTGTGGCAAGCTGGATACCATGGCGATCAGATCCCACGGGTTATGCGGTTATAACCGATTGGCATAGCTACTCCACCAAAAGGAACAAAATTGTTTTCTTGTCAAAACAAAGAACTTATGGTACAGTATGTTTAGTCTGTTAAGGAGTATGACATTATGGAAAGCACAGTTTGTAAGCGTAATTATGCATTGGATATTACAAGGATTGTGGCAGTATTCGCTGTCGTCATGATCCATTGCTGCGCACAATTCGTAGCATTGTACCCACCCTTTTCCACAGAATTTATCATTGGCAATTTACTCAACAGCATATCCCGAATTGGTACACCTTTGTTTTTGATGATTTCCGGTTCACTGTTTTTAGACGAGAACAAACAAGTTACATTGAAGTCTGTTTTCTCGAAAAATATAAAGCCGCTTTTCATCATCACCATCATCTGGGCTACCATATATTCTGCTGTGTGTTATATCGCTTTCCCTCTTTTTACTTCCAAGCCTATTGATTGGAGGCATTTTGTCAGCGATATCATAGAGGGGCATTATCACATGTGGTATCTGTATATGATCATGGGACTATATATGATCACACCCTTCTTAAAGAAGTTTGTATCCAAAGAAAACAAAGCAATGGTACTGTTTTTTATCATCGTATCATTTTGTTTTCAGTTCTCTGTCCCCGTCATTCAGATAATCTGTAAATTGGGCTTGAATATTTCAATTTTGAGCGAATTTGCAAGCAAGTTCCAGCTTAGCTTCTTTGACGGCTACATTGCCTATTATCTGGCCGGTTGGTATATTGTCCATGTTGGTATCCCTAAAAAGTGGGTTCGGTGTTTGATCTACGCCTCAGGCACAGTTTCCCTGGCGTTCATCATCCTTTATTCCCATTTTACCGGTGATTATAATCGTGTTTATCAATACATTGGTGCACCGGTTTTCATTTATTCCATCAGTGCATTTTTAGCCTTAAACAACATGAAGTGGAATCTGAAAGAAAACACCGCCAAAAAATTGACGGCATGTTCCAAGCTCACCTTCGGTGTGTATATTGTGCATATTATGGTTTTAATAATAGCAAATTACCTATTACCATTTCGCAGTAACAGCATTTTATATCTTTTGGTATCTTTTATCGTTGTGGTTGGTTGCTCCTTCCTCATTTCCTTTGTTTTTTCCAAAATCCCCGTTTTAAAGAAACTGGTCAAAGCGTAATACCATCATAAAAAACCTTTACCGTACCGCAAGGCCCCTCTTGTATAAAAAGTGGGGCTTTGCGGTATAATCGCCCTCTGTTTACAGATACTAACCGCGTAATTTGTAATATTATTGTAGGGAACGGATTTATCCGTTCCGCGGAATGCATAAATGCATTCCCTACGAGAAAAGGAGAAAGATATATGAAAGCAACTGGGGAGCGATGGGAGCGCCGCCGGTGGCGGATAAAGCGACCTGAGCGAGTGGCCGCGGTCGGCAGATGAGGAAGGCTTTTCAAAGCCGACGAAGATGTCGGGTACCGCAACAGGGATCATCCGTCGGGTGGATGACCTGGGTCGTATTGTGATTCCCAAAGAGATTAGAAGAACCCTCAAGATTCGTGAAGGTGGCCCCTCTCTGACAACATTGACACCGTCAGGCAGATTTTGTTTGGCAATACATAGCCTTGCACAAAGAATAACAGCGGAGTGAAATTCACTCCGCTGAAACTATAATAAATACAAAAAGAAAACTGAGGTCTTAAAGACAACCACCTTTAAAAAAGGTCGGCGGTCTCTCGCTCAGTTTTCAAAACAAGTATAATTTAGTTAAAGCTGTTTGTCAATGTATGCAGGATAAAGTTATATTGCTTCGTATAATCCTCCCTGATTTACAGATACTAACAGCGTAATTTGTAAAATTATTGTAGGGACACCCGTCCTCGGGTGTCCGCGGACACCGCTTACGGCGGTGTCCCTACGAGAAAAGGAGAAAGATATATGAAAGCAACTGGCATTGTCAGAAGAGTTGATGATTTAGGAAGAATTGTGATTCCCAAAGAGATTAGAAGAACCCTCAAGATTCGGGAGGGTGATCCATTGGAGATCTACACGGAAAAGGACGGGGGTGTGATTTTCCGGAAGTACTCCCCTATGAGCGATCTGCAGGATTTTGCCGCACAGATCTGTGAATCCATTGGTTCCAACACCGGTCGGATCGCAGCTGTGGCTGATCGGGATTCCATTATTGCCCTTTCCGGCGCTCCCAAACGGGAACTGATGGATAAGCCCAATTCCGGCGAGTTGGGGCATTTGATGGAAAGCCGCAAGCATTACCGTTTCGCACCCGGTGACACACCGGTACGGGTTTCCGACAGCTCCGACAAGTACCATTTAGGCGTTGCCTCCCCCATTTTAAGTCAGGGCGATCTGATGGGCTGTGTGATGCTGCTGATGGATGAAAATTCCATTCCCATGGCAGAATCCGATCAAAAACTGGTGCAGACCGTAGCCGGATTCTTAGGTAAACAGATGGAATGTTAAAACAGAGGGTGTCCCCAACGGGACACCCTCTCAGTCTGTCAAAAAGTAGTTTTTGACAGACTGGCAGAGGTCAAAGAAGCACCAAAGACAAGCAACTCGACCCCGAAGTGTATATAGATACTGGAGTGGGGAGAGTTGTGCAGTAAGGCAAAAACCCTTTTTCGTGCAAGGATATTCTGTTTTTACACATTCATACAGGAAAAACTGTTTTGTATATCACAAAAAATAAGCACCCCAAAACCTGACAATGTGTTTTTGCCGATTTGGGGGTTCTTTGACACTCTGAGAGGGTGTCCCCAACGGGAC
>JAZRRA010000130.1:0-3272 GCA_045650305.1 Faecousia sp. | reverse complement strand
TGTTTGCATTTTCCGGATTTTCGCAAGAAAATATCATGTTATTGCCTGCGGCAATCGCAATTTTACAGCGGTAAAATTGCCGGGAGGGTCAAGACCCTCCCCTACAATTTAAATTTATTAGTACGGTAAATTTATGTTTATCGGAGTCATTTTTTTATTATAAAAAATTGGGAAGGATGAACCTTCCCAATTTTGCTATTTTGTTCTCTTTTCCAGGGTGGAGGGGGATAATGGGGACAGATAGACCTTATCCATGCCATATTCCACCGCCAGGATATAGGATTTTGGCAAATCATCACAAGGAATGACCCGGCCTTCCTTTTCCGCACGGTTTAAAAATGCCCGTGTCCGCTTGGAAGTGGAAGTATTATCCATATCAAAAATTCCGATTATGGCCTTTTCTCTCACCGCCATATCATTGCCGATAGACAGATACATGATTTTCCTCCGGAAAATAATGCAAAATGCTGAATGCATAATGCATAATTACTTGTTGATGCCCGCCGTCTTGCAAATAGAAATTAAAATACTAATCAATTTCTTAATTTTGCATTTTACTCTGCTCTACTGCCAATTGGTCGCAACGGTTATTTTTCGGGTTATCAGCATGGCCTTTGACCCAATGGTAATGGACGGTATGCTTTTCGATCAAATCAAGCAAAACTTCCCACAGATCCGGGTTCAGGGCAGGTTTTTTATCTGCCTTTTTCCAACCCTTTTCACGCCAGGATACTGCCCACCCCTTTTGGAGTGCATCGATCACATACTTACTGTCGGAATATAGTTCCACGATACACGGCTCTTTCAGGGCCATAAGGCCCTGAATCACAGCCGTCAATTCCATACGGTTATTGGTGGTATTCGGCTCACCGCCGGAAAGTTCCTTTTCCGTGCCTTTATACTCCAAAATTGCACCCCAACCACCGGGGCCGGGATTGCCGGAGCAAGCACCGTCGGTATAAAGGGTTACGGTTTTCACGCCTCGGTTTCCTCCTCAGCACTTTCCACACGCTCCAAGGATACCAGCTTATTGCCTTCCTCGATTCGCATAACGATAACACCCTGCACATCTCGTTTATAGATATTGATAGAATTTGCAGGTACACGGATAATGACACCGCCGTTTTCGATGAGCATGACATCATCGGTATCCTTCACCACACGGCAACCGGCAACAAGGCCCGTCTTTTCCGTGATGTTATAGTTCTTGAGTCCCTTACCGCCACGACCCTGAGCGACCTTTTCTCCGTTGGGACCGGTACGCAGGTACTCATTTAGTTCTGTACGCTTACCGTAACCACGCTGGGTCACAGTGAGCAGAGTGGTATTATCCTCAGCCTTTTCCGCACCGATCACATAGTCATCCCCAGTGAGGGTAATGCCACGAACACCGGTAGCATCTCTGCCCATAGGACGGACATCGTTTTCATTGAAGCAGATAGCCATACCATTGGCAGTAGCCAAAATAATATTGTCGTTACCATTGGTACGCATCACATTGATCAGGGTATCACCCTCATCCAAAGTGATGGCACGGATACCGGTCTTTCTCCGGGTTGCCAGAGCGGTAAAGGGAATCCGCTTGACTGTACCCTTCCGGGTGACCATCATCAGGTATTCATCCTCATAGAAATCACGGGTGATCACCATGGCGGTAACACTTTCGCCCATTTCCAAAGGCAGAACATTGATCATGGCTGTACCGCGAGCGGTTCTGCCGGCCTCAGGAATTTGGTAGCCCTTCCGCAGATGTACCTTACCCATATCGGTGAAGAACAGAATATAATCGTGGGTAGATGCCACATTCAGGCTCTTCACATAGTCCTCATCCTTCAAATTCTGGGCATTGACACCACGACCGCCACGGCTCTGGGTACGGTAGGTATCCACCGGCATACGCTTGACATAACCTTCGTTGGAAATGGTGAATACGCAGGTTTCTTCCTCGATCAAATCTTCAATGTCGATCTCGTCTTCAATGTCCTGAATTTCCGTCTTACGCTCGTCGCCGAACTTATCCCGAATGGCGATCAATTCTTCTCTCAGAACACCCTTCAGCTTTTCGGGGTCTGCCAAAAGCTCGTTATAGTAACGAATTTTCTCCTGCAATTCGTCAAATTCTGCCTGCAGTTTTTCCCGATCCAAGCCTTGCAAGGCCTTCAGTCGCATATCCAAAATAGCCTGTGCCTGAATATCATCAAGGCCAAACCGCTCACACAGTTTTTCCTTAGCATCATCGTAGGCACTACGGATAATACGGATCACTTCATCGATGTTATCCTGAGCGATCAGCAAGCCTTCCAACAAATGGGCTCTTTCCATGGCCTTGCGAAGGTCGTACTGGGTACGACGGGTCAAAACATCCATTTGGAAGGTCAGATATTCATCCAAAATCTGCCGCAGGGACAAAATTCTGGGCTGTTTCTGGTCATCAACCAGTGCAAGCATAATAATACCGTAGCTGCTTTGCAGTGCAGTCTGGTTGAACAGATTATTCAGCACCACCTGAGGATTGGCATCCCGCTTCAGCTCAATGACAATACGCATACCGATACGGTCAGACTCGTCACGGAGGTCGGAGATACCCTCCAACTTCTTATCCCGAACCTGCTCTGCAATTTTCCGCACCAGTTCTCTCTTATTGACCTGGTAGGGCAGTTCTGTAACGATAATACGAACACGGTCTGCACCAAATTCTTCAAATTCCGTACGGGCGCGGACAACCACCTTGCCACGACCGGTGGCATAGGCTGCACGGATGCCGCTTCTGCCCATAATAATACCGCCGGTAGGGAAGTCAGGACCGGAAATATGTTCCATCAGATCTACCATAGTCACTTCCGGATCATCCAGCACTGCCACGCAGGCGTTGATAACTTCCGTCAGATTATGGGGCGGAATATTGGTCGCCATACCAACAGCAATACCATTAGAGCCGTTTACCAGCAAATTGGGGAAACGGCTGGGCAGGACACGGGGTTCTTTCTTGGATTCGTCGAAGTTGGGATCCCAGTTTACAGTTTCCTTATCAATATCCCGGAGCATTTCGTTAGACAGTTTACTCAGTCTTGCCTCGGTATAACGATAAGCAGCCGCGGGGTCACCATCCACAGAACCAAAGTTACCCTGACCATCCACCAGCATATACCGCATGGAGAAATCCTGAGCCAGACGAACCATGGCATCGTAAACGGAGCTGTCACCATGAGGGTGATAGCTACCCAGCACCGCACCCACGGTGGTTGCGGACTTTTTGTATTTTTTGTCGGAAG
>JAZRRA010000129.1:0-18585 GCA_045650305.1 Faecousia sp. | reverse complement strand
TAGCTGTAAGGACCGCCGGAATCCTTTGCACAAATGGATACCTGTCGCTCTGTGCAGGCAAGACCGTTGCCGACGCAACCCATATCTACGGAAATGGCCTCAGTCACACCTTCCGGTACTGATGCAGAGCCGCCGTGTCCCACTTCTTCGTAGACAGTCACATGAACCCAGGTGCGACGGGGAAGGGTGATGCTGTTGTCGGCAATGTATTTGGCAAAACCAAGCAAAATACCCACAGAAAGTTTGTCATCCAAAAAACGGCTTTTCAGATACCCGGAGGCGGTGCGTCGGGTACGGGGGTCAAAGCAGACAATATCTCCCGTTTCGATTCCTAAGGATCGGGCATCGTTGGCGGAAGATACGGCTTCATCCAAAACCACCTCGCAGTTATCAAAACCACGGGTGGCAGAGCCATAGTCCTTGTTCACATGAATGGATGCGTTGCAAAGCTGAAAAGTACCTTCCAGTACGGTGCCGCCACGGGTATATACCCGTACATTTTCTGCCTCGGCGTTGTTGGCGTTCATGCCGCCCAAGGGGGTCAGGCGAAGCCGTCCGTTTCCTTTCACCTCTGCTACCATAGCACCCAGCGTGTCGGCATGGGCAGCCAAAAGCAGACCGTCTGTGGAATCTTTGCCGCCTAAATCCGCAAGAACACCGCCTTTTGCGGTGATATGGGCGTCAAAACCCAATTGCGTAAATGCATTTTGCACCCATGCGGCGGCTTGTGCAGTAAATCCGGAAGGGGAGTCGATGGAAAGCAGTTCGGCGGTTTGCTCCCATGCGTAATCGGCGTAGGTTGCTGAGATCATAGAAAAACCTCCAGTTCATATTTCTTTTTCCATTATATCATAGCTTTTCCAGAATACAAGCATAGGAAAAATAGATTATTGTTCAATATGCGGTTGACTGGGGGAGAAAACTGTGATATAATTTATAAATAAACTGGTGTAATAGGCGAATATGATTTAGAAAAGTGGTAAGGAGGCCAGATTTTTCTATGGAAAATATGAAGGAAATCAATTTAGCGGAAATTATGTCGGCCCTTCTGCGGAAATTGTGGCTGATTGTTCTATGTGCGGTTATTGGTGGTGCGTTGTCTTACGGCTATACTGCCAGATTTATCACCCCGTTGTACAAGTCCCGTATTACGGTGTATGTGAACAATGCCGTCCAGTATGCAGACAGAAACGATGTGGCCATCAGTGCAACAGACCTGGCAACTTCCCAGCGTCTGGTTTCTACTTACATTAACATTTTGAAGAGTGACTTCGTTTTGGACGAAGTGGCAAAAAATGTCGGCGCATCCTCCGCTGCGGAGATCAGAAGTATGATGACCTCTGCCGCTTTGGAAGAAACCGAAGTTTTTGAAGTGGTCATTACCAATTCCAGTAAGCAAAAGGCTAAGCAAATTGCGGAAGAGATCGCAAAGGTGGCACCCGGCAAGATTCAAACCATCGTTGAGGGTAGTTCTACCAAGATCATCGACCAGCCGAAACTGGCGACAGCACCTTCTTCTCCCAATAAAACCACCAATACCTTGTATGGTTTGATCATCGGTTCGGTTGCGGCCATCGTTGTGATCGTATTGCAGACTTTGCTGGATGTGCGTGTGAAGGGCGAGGAAGATTTGGCGATGATCTCCACTGCTCCGGTGCTGGGCTTGATTCCTGACCTGGCGATCGAGAGTAAAGACCGGTATGGATATTCCGGATATAAATATTCTGCTTATTCTTATAAAGCAAATCAAAATTCTAAGAATGGGGAGGCTGGCTCATGAGTATCCTGAAAAGAAAACCCAATGTAGATTCGGAACAGAGCTTTACCGCCCAACGCCGGCTTCTGCTGGGACCTAATAGTAGCTTCTATATTCAGGAAGCCTATAATACCCTGCGTACCAACATCCGTTTCGCCATTCCCGGCGAGGGATGTAAGCGGCTGTGCCTGACCTCCGGTTTGGCCAGTGAAGGTAAGTCCACCACAATTTTGAATCTTGCAATTTCCTTCTCCGATACCGGCAGTAAGGTATTGTTGATCGATGGCGATATGCGTCGTCCCAGTTTGGCTCGTCTGCTGATCGAAAAGATCTCTCCTGGTCTTTCCAATGTGCTGGCAGGCTTGTGCGAGGCAGATGATGCCATTCGTCCCAATGTCCGTCCCAATCTGGATGTGCTGTTTGCAGGCGAAATTCCTCCCAACCCCCTGGAATTGCTGGGTAGCCCCCGCATGAAAAAGCTGATCGAGGATATGTCCATGCGGTACGACTACATTTTGGTGGATACCCCTCCCGTCAGTATCGTTTCCGATGCTTGTGAAGTGGCCAATGTGACCGACGGCGTTTTGTTCCTGGTTCGTCAAAATGAGACCGATAAGGAAGCTGTCATTCGCGGCGTGAAGCAGTTGGAGCTGTCCAACTCCCGTCTGTTGGGCTTTGTGCTGAACGGTATCGTGGAAGATGGCGGCAAGGGTTATAAGTACAGATACCGCTATCGTTATAGATACAGATATAAGTATCGCAGTAAATATGCCTATGTATCCTCCGGAAAGAAGAGTTCCGGCAGTAAGTCCCAGGCTGCGGCACAGCCGGAGGCTGCTGATGAAAAGAAAGGTGGAAAATGATATGAAAAGAAATCCCGGTTTTATGATGCGTCAGGTTGCAGGACGCTATGTTCTGGCACCTGTTGGTGATACTGTCAAGACCTTCTCCGGTATGGTTACCATGAATGGTACCGGCAAGTTCCTTTGGGATCTGCTGGAGCAGGATCAGACTGTGGAATCCCTGGCTCAGGCATTGGTTGATAATTATGAGGTAGACCTGGAAAAGGCAACTCAGGATGTCATCACCTACTTAGAGCCTCTGAAGCCCATCCAGGCTGTGATCGACTGATTCAAATGCAAACGGGAGAATCCTTTGAGGATTCTCCCGTTTCAGTCTGTCAAAAAAGTATTTTTTGACAGACTGCCAGAGGTCAAAGAAGCACCAAAGACAAGCAACTCGACCCCGAAGTGTATATAGATACTCGAGAGGGGAGAGTTGTGCAGGAAGGCAAAAACCCTTGCAGTGCAAGGCTTTTCTGCTTTTACACATTCATATAGGTAAAACTGTTTTGAATATCACAAAAAATAAGAACCCCAAAACCCGCAATTTGTTTTTGCCGGTTTGGGGGTTCTTTGACACTCTGAAACGGGAGAATCCTTTGAGGATTCTCCCGTTTTTGTATATCACAGAAGCACCTGGGCGTTGGTGCCGTAAAAAATATCCTGGTGACCGGAGATCAGCTTGAAAAATTCTTCCAGTTGTGTCCAGTATTCACTGCGGAAATCCTGCTCGTAGGCATGACCCCAAATGTAGAAGATTTGAGGCGTTTGTGGTTCCATGGCGATGAAATTTTCAGCCAGTTTCATCATGCCGGAAAAATCATGGTGATGGCAGGTGGGGTTAAACCGATAGAGGTTTTCCTGCGGATCGAAACTGTGGTTTTCCGTAATGGTGCGGCTGTAACGGACACCGGTGTGCTGCCGGATGAGATCGGCGACCCGGTCGTCATTGTTGACACCGCCGCAGGGATAAGCCATACCCACCACATCATAGCCCACCAATTGGGACAGATTCAGGCGATCCTGCTCTACCTGGCGGATCACTTCCTGATCGTCCACAGTGGTGAGATTCACATGGGTCAGGGTGTGGACAGCCACTTCGTGCCCTTCGTAGACATGGGAAACATCTTCGGGTTTTAACTTATAATGGCAGATCTTATAGTCCTTGCCGGTCAAAAACAGTCCGGATCCTAAAAGTTCGGAGTTTAGGTTGAAAGTACCTTTCAGACCGTATTTATTCATAAGCTGAATCATTTGCACATCCTGGGTCGTGCCGTCATCATAGCTGAAAGTGATTGCTTTTTTCAGTTTGCCGGATTGAAAGTCATTCATATTGTCCACCGCCTTTTTGGATTGATTATATTATAAACAAGTTTTTACAAAATGTAAAGGGATGACAGATAAGTCTTGAAAATCCCAAAGTATGTGGGTATGATGGTACTATATCCAAAAAGGAGGCAGAGAATATGAAGCAATCTATCGATGTTTGGAAGGAAGCCGGCTATATTCTGGAGCAGGTGGGGAAAGGTGTTTTGTTGACGGCAGCGGCCGATGGGAAAGTGAATACGATGACCATCGGTTGGGGAACAATGGGCATCCAGTGGCGGAAGCCGATTTTTATTGCCTTTGTTCGGGAAAGCCGCTATACCAAAGAATTGCTGGACAAAAATCCGGAATTTACGGTGAATATCCCCTACGGACAATGTGATAAGTCCATACTTAGCCTTTGCGGAACTCGCTCCGGCAGGGATATGGATAAGATCCAGGCACTCAACCTGACCCCGGTTCCGGGGGATACTGTATCCGTTCCCGGTTTTCAGGAATTGCCCCTGACCCTGGAGTGTAAGGTGGTCTATCGGCAAGATCAAGAACCGGAAGCCATCTGCAAGGAGGCCATGGAGCGGTATTATCCGGAAGGGGATTTTCATACGGCTTATTATGGGGAAATCACTGCGGCATATCGGATTGTGTAGTTGACGACGGCCTGATTCAGTGTTATAATAACAGTTAAAGGATAGAGAGAGGAGGTGCCGGAGATGAAAAAACAAGGCGTTATGCGTTGGACTCTGCATCTTATGAAACCCTGGATTCCGGCACTGGTTCTGCTGGTTTTATGCAATGTTATGAGTGCGGCCATGACCGTGTGGTTCTCCCTGGGCTACAAGGAAGTGATCGACAGTGCAACCGGTGGAGATTGGCAGGAATTTAAAAACGCCTGTATTTATCAGGGTGTGCTGATTTTGGCCATTTTGGTGGACAGCGTTTTGACCCACCACTTGAAGGAACGGCTCCAGGCTGTGATCGACCGTGACCTGAAAAAGAAGATGCTTCACGGGCTGTTGCAGGGCGAATATGCCAAGGTTTCCAAGTATCATACCGGTGACCTTTTGAGCATGATGAACCATGATGTGCAGGTGCTGATCACCAGCATTTTGACATTGTTGCCTTCCATAGCATCCATGTTTACGAAGCTGTTTACCGCTTTGTGGGTGCTGATCGCTTTGGAACCCAAATTGAGCTATGTGGTGATTTTGGGTGGCGTTTTTGTGGTGATCGTAACGGGCGTTATCCGCAAAAATTTGCGAACCTTAAATAAAAAAGCCAGTCAGGCGCAGGGTAAAGCCTCCGGCTTTATCCAGGAAACCTTGGAAAAACTGCTGATGGTGCAGGCGATGGATATTTCCGATGTGATGGAAAAACGGGCGGATACCCTTTTGCAGGAGCGGTATCAGCTTCTTCGGAGAAGAAAAAATATTTCCGTCATTTCTTCCACCTGCGTGCTGGTCCTGGCCTACGGTTCTTCTTTTGGTGCGTTGGTATTTTGTGCAGCCGGTATTTTTAACGGAACCATGACCTATGGTACTTTGATCGCCATTAGTCAGTTGATCACCCAGGTTCGTACACCCTTTACCAGCATGTCCGGTATCAGTCCCCAGTACGCGGCTATGGCTGCTGCGGCGGAACGCCTGATGGAAATGGACGAAGTGTGTGATTCCCAGCCGGTGGAGCGAAAAGAGCCGATGGAACTGTATGAATCTATGGATTCTATCAGCGGTACGGATTTGTGCTTTGCCTATGACCGGGATTATGTGTTCAATCATGCTAATTTCTGCCTGCCGAAGGGAAGCTTCGGCGTGATTGTAGGTCATTCCGGTATTGGTAAGAGTACCTTGCTGAAATTGCTCATGGGCATATTCCCGGCTGAGTCCGGTGAGCTTGGCTTTGATACACCGGATGGTCTTGTGAAAGCAGATCGCACCACCCGTCGTCTGTTTGCTTATGTACCCCAGGGTAATCTGCTATTGAGCGGTACGCTTCGGGATAATTTGCTGGTCACCAACCCCAATGCCACAGAGGATGAGATCCGGCAGGCTGTTTATATCAGTGCCATGGATGATTATTTGCCCACATTGCCCCAGGGACTAAACACGGTAGTGGGCGAAAATGCACTGGGACTTTCGGAAGGTCAGGCACAGCGATTGAGTTTGGCTCGTGCCATTTTGAGCGGCGCACCGATTTTGCTTTTGGATGAAGCCACTTCTGCGTTGGACGACAATACAGAAAAGTTGGTCCTCCAGCGAATCCGGGAGCTGCCCGGCAAAACCTGCATTGCAGTTACCCACCGTGAGGCGGCTACCCAGATCGCCGATTGGTCGCTGGAAATGCGTGACGGCAAGTGTAAGATTACATTTAAATAACAGAAAACGAGAGGGTCACCTGACCCTCTCGTTTTATCATCGTAGGGAATGGATTTCATCCATTCCGTCCAAATGTACCGACGACACACCAAGAAACGGAAGGCATAAATGCCTTCCCTACGCATGAATTTCTGCTTGCTGTTGGGTGCAATATTTTTTACGGGCTAAAACGCAAATAAAATGCATCTTTTTGAAGATTTCTGTTGACTTGTTAGTCCGTCGGTGGTAAACTAATGACTAACGGATAAAGACAACGCAATGATGAAACATAGTACATATCCCATGGTTCTGTCAGAGAGCTGCCGGTTGGTGCAAGGCAGTCAGTATCCGGGTATGGAATTCCTTTCGGAGCGGCTTTGCTGAAATGGCTCAGTAGGCAAAGACGGGTAGGGCCCGATACAGCCTGCGGATCTGATAGGATCCCGTGAGGCCCCGTTGGGGGTAAACTGAGGTGGTACCACAGGAATTTTCTTGTCCTCTGCTTATGATAAGCAGAGGACAATTTGTTTTTTAAGGGGTAATAACATGATTATCACAGATTTTTTAGAGAAAAATGCAAGGCTTTACGGCTCCGAAACCGCACTGGTGGAGATCAATCCCTCTGAGGAGCGGGATAAGGCTGTTACATGGTGGGATTTCAACCTGATCGAAATTGCAGATCAGGATGCACCCTATCGTCGGGAAATGAGCTGGCGTGATTTTGACCGCCGTGCCAATCGGTTTGCAAACTTACTGCTCAGCCGTGGATTGAAAAAAGGCACGAAGGTTGCGATTCTTTTGATGAACTGCCTGGAGTGGCTGCCGGTTTATTTCGGTATTTTGAAGGCCGGTTGTATCGCCGTTCCTATGAACTTCCGCTATGCTGCCGATGAGATCAAATATTGTTTGGAACTGGCAGATGTGGATGTTTTGGTGTTTGGACCGGAATTTATCAGCCGTATGGATGCAATTGCCGATGAGATCCCTGCGGTCAAGACCATGTTCTTCGTGGGCAAGAACGGACCGGACTACACCGAAGACGGTATGGCACTGATGGGATTCTGTTCCTCCAGCGCACCTCCCGTGGCATTGACGGAAGAAGATGATGCTGTCATCTACTTCTCTTCCGGCACTACCGGTTTCCCCAAGGCTATTTTACATAATCATAAATCCTTGGTTCATTCCTGCCTGACAGAGCAGAACCACCACGGTCAGGGTAGGGAAGATGTATTTTTGTGTATTCCCCCTCTGTACCATACCGGTGCAAAGATGCACTGGTTCGGCTCGCTGCTTTCCGGCTCTAAGGCTGTTTTGCTCCGTGGCGTGAAGCCGGAGTGGATTCTCCGTGCAGTTACCGAGGAGCGATGCAGCATTGTCTGGCTGTTGGTGCCGTGGGCACAGGATCTTTTGGATGCTATCGATGATGGCAGAGTGGATCTTTCCAAATTCCGTTTGGATCGCTGGAGATTGATGCATGTGGGTGCACAGCCCGTACCTCCCAGCCTGATCCGTCGTTGGATGAAGGTTTTTCCCCATCATCAGTACGATACCAACTACGGCCTTTCGGAATCCATCGGCCCCGGCTGTGTCCATCTGGGCGTGGAAAATACCCATAAAGTGGGTGCGATCGGCAAGCCCGGTTATGGCTGGCAAACCCGTATCGTGGATGAAAAGGGCAAGGATGTTGCTCCCGGCGAAGTGGGTGAGCTGATCGTTTATGGCGATGGCGTTATGACCTGCTATTATAAAAATGAAGAGGCCACCGCAGAAGTGCTGAAGGATGGCTGGCTTTATACCGGCGATATGGCCCGTGAGGATGAAGAGGGCTTTATCTATCTGGTTGACCGTAAGAAGGATGTGGTCATCTCCGGTGGTGAGAATATCTACCCCGTGCAGATTGAGGACTTCCTCCGCAGTTACGATAAAATTAAGGATGTGGCGGCCATCGGCTTGCCGGATGCCCGTTTGGGTGAAATTACAGCTGCCATTATTGAGATCAAAGAAGGGGAGATCTGCACAGAGACAGAAATCAATGAATTCTGCCTGACACTGCCCCGTTATAAGCGTCCTAAAAAGATCTTCTTCGACAAAGTTCCCCGTAATCCCACCGGCAAGATCGAAAAGCCGGTTCTGCGGGAGAAGTACTGCCACGGTCGTCTTGTGGAGGTACAGATTACCGGTTAAGTAACCGCTGATTAAATCGTCTGCGGTTATTGGCGGGTCTTTTGACCCAACTTTTCAGCTCATAAAACTGGAAATACACAAAGTATTCCTTTGTTTTCTGAACTTTAATTTGTGCCAAAATCCCTCGCCACTAATTCTTGCCGATTGAATCATCGGTTACTTGTAAAAAGAGGTTATATCAATGGATTTCGCAATCAAAGTTATCATGCTGGTGCTGTTTTTTGGCAGTATGATCGGCATTGGTATCTATTGCCGCAAGCATGCAACGGATGTAAACGGTTTTGTGCTGGGCGGCAGAAGTGTAGGTCCCTGGCTCACAGCATTTGCCTACGGTACATCTTATTTTTCCGCAGTTGTGTTTGTAGGCTATGCAGGCCAGTTCGGTTGGCAATTCGGTGTTGCCTCCACATGGGCAGGCATCGGCAACGCCATTATCGGCTCTTTGCTTGCCTGGGCGATTTTGGGTCGGCGTACCCGTGTGATGACCCAGCATTTGGGCAGCAGTACCATGCCCCAGTTTTTCGAGGCAAGATTCCAAAGTAAATCCCTGAAGATCGCATCTTCTGCCCTGATCTTCATTTTCCTGATTCCCTATACGGCATCGCTGTATAACGGATTGAGCAGATTGTTTGGCATGGCATTTCACATCGATTATTCCGTATGTGTGATTGCGATGGCTATCCTGACTGCCATTTATGTGATCATCGGTGGCTATATGGCCACGGCGATCAACGATTTTATTCAGGGCATAATCATGCTGGTGGGCATTGTGGCAGTGGTGATCGCAGTGCTGAACAATCACGGTGGTTTCTCCGAAGCCTTCCAAAAGCTATCTCAGGTTACTGACAATACCAATCCCGCGGGTGCTTTCACCTCCATTTTCGGACCGGATCCTGTGAACCTTTTGGGTGTTGTGTTGCTCACCAGTTTGGGTACTTGGGGGCTTCCTCAGATGGTACAGAAGTTCTATGCCATTAAGAATGAAAAATCTATCAATAAGGGCATGATCATTTCCACGGTATTTGCCCTGATCGTGGCCGGTGGTTGCTACTTTTTGGGCGGCTTTGGACGGCTGTATCCTATCGATGTAGAAGCAGAAGGCTTTGACGCCATCATTCCTACCATGCTGCAAGACCTTTCTCCCTTCCTGATCGGTGTGGTTGTGGTTTTGGTGCTGTCTGCATCCATGTCCACACTGTCTTCTCTGGTGCTGACTTCCAGTTCTACCTTAACTCTGGATTTCATCAAAGGTACTGTCGTGAAGGATATGAAGGAGAAAAAGCAGCTTTTGACCATGCGTATTTTGATTGCAGTGTTTATTGCCATTTCTGTGGTCATTGCCATTGTGCAGTATAAGTCCAGCGTCACCTTCATTGCCCAACTGATGGGCATATCCTGGGGTGCATTGGCGGGTGCATTCTTAGCACCGTTCCTGCTGGGCCTTTACTGGAAACGAACGACCCCTGCGGCGGTATGGTGCAGTTTTCTGTTTTCCGCAGTGGTGATGCTGGCGAATATGCTGGTAAAGGATTGGTTCCCGGCAATTCTCCGTTCGCCCATCAATGCCGGCGTATTTTGTATGCTTGCAGGCTTTTTGATCGTTGTGGTGGTAAGCCTTGTAACCAAGCCCCCGAAAAAAGAGCATATCGAGCAGGTATTTGTCTGCTATAAAAAAGAAGTGTCATCCGTAGCGGATGCCAATAAGGAGGAAGTAAAATGAAACAGCTTATGCTGGGCAACGAGGCGGTAGCCCGTGGCTTATATGAAGCAGGATGTAATTTTGTATCCAGCTATCCCGGTACACCCAGTACCGAAATTACGGAAGCCATTGCCAAATATCAGGAGGTCTATGCAGAATGGGCTCCCAATGAAAAGGTGGCTATGGAGTCGGCGTTCGGTGCATCTTTGGCAGGCCGCCGCAGCTTTTGCGGCATGAAGCATGTGGGTCTTAATGTGGCGGCAGACCCGTTGTTTACCATTTCCTATACCGGCGTAAACGGCGGGATGGTCATTGGCGTGGCAGACGATGCCGGTATGCACTCCTCCCAGAACGAGCAGGATTCCCGTCATTATGCCCGGGCATCCAAGATCCCTATGTTAGAGCCTTCCGATTCTGCTGAGGCCATTGCTTATACAAAGCTCGCCTACGAACTGTCTGAACAGTTTGATACCCCCGTTTTGCTGAAAATGTGTACCCGTGTATCCCATTCCCAGAGTTTGGTGGAATTGGGTGAGCGGAAAGAGGTGATCGGGGAGTATAAGAAGGATATTCCCAAATATGTGATGATGCCCGGCAATGCTAAGCGTCGTCATCCCGTGGTGGAGGCTCGCACCAAGGCACTGATTGACTATGCAGAAAATGCTCCCATCAATCAGGTAGAGCCCGGTAGCAGCAATGCCATTGGCTTTATCACTTCCTCCACTTCCTACCAGTATGTGAAGGAAGTCTATGGGGACACCTATCCCGTTATGAAATTGGGCATGATCTGGCCTATGCCGGAGCAGAAGATCCGGGACTTTGCCGCATCTGTGGAAAAGCTCATTGTGGTGGAAGAACTGGACAGCTTTATCGAAGCCCATTGTCAAAGCCTGGGTGTTGCCTGCGAAGGCAAAAATCTTTTCTCCTGCATTGACGAGTTGAGCCAAAATAAGGTAGCCGCCCAGATGGGTATGGCACCTGCTGCCGGTATAAAGGTGGATGCAGAAATTCCTCCCAGACCTCCCGTTATGTGTGCCGGTTGTCCCCACAGAGGTTTGTTCTATACCCTGAAAAAGAACAAGCTGACGGTTTTGGGCGATATTGGTTGCTATACATTGGGTGCGGTTGCACCTCTTGCCGCAGTGGACAGCGTTATTTGTATGGGTGCATCCGTTTCCGGCATCCACGGCTTCTGCAAATCCCAGCAGGGTGAGGCAGACAGCAAGACGGTGGCGGTTATTGGCGACTCTACCTTTATGCACTCCGGTATTACCGGCCTTGTAAATATGGCCTATAACGAGTCCAATGCCACTTTGATCATTGTGGATAACTCCATCACCGGTATGACCGGTCACCAGCAGAATCCCACCACCGGTTACAACTTAAAGGGGGATCCCTGTGCCAAGATCGATCTGGAAACGCTCTGTCGTGCTGTGGGTATTCGCCGTGTCCGTGTGGTAGATCCGTATAACCTTGCCCAATGCGACGAGGCTATCAAGGAAGAATTGGCGGCAAAAGAGCCTTCTGTTATCATCTCCCGTCGTCCTTGCGCGCTGCTGAAGTATGTAAAGCACAAAGCACCGTTGATGGTGGAGCAGGACAAGTGCGTGGGCTGTAAGTCCTGCATGAAGATCGGCTGTCCCGCGATCAGTATTGTGGATGGCAAAGCGAAGGTGGATGCTACCCAGTGTGTAGGCTGCGGTATTTGTCAGCAGCTTTGTAAATTCGATGCACTGAAGGAGGTCTAAGGATGGAAACGAAAAATATTATGATCGTCGGTGTAGGCGGTCAGGGCAGTCTGTTGGCCTCTAAATTGTTGGGACGATTGCTTTTGACCCGTGGCTATGATGTGAAGGTGTCTGAAGTCCACGGTATGAGCCAGCGTGGCGGCAGTGTGGTGACTTATGTCCGATTTGGTGATAAGGTCTATTCGCCCGTCATCGATAAAGGTCAGGCAGATTATATCGTATCCTTTGAATTGCTGGAGGCCGCCCGTTGGACGGAGTACTTAAAGCCGGATGGCAAGATTATTGTCAATACCCAGCAGATCAATCCTATGCCCGTCATTATCGGTGCGGCGGAATATCCCCAGCAGCTTGTGGAGAAAATGACCGCTGCCGGCATCGATGTGGACGCCTTTGACGCCCTCACCTTAGCAACGCAGGCCGGTTCTCCCAAGGCGGTCAACATTGTGCTGATGGGCCACCTTTCCCGTAATTTTGACTTTACGGAAGATGAGTGGATGCAGGCTATTGAGGAAAGTGTACCTGCAAAGTTCCTGGAGCTGAACAAAAAAGCATTCTCTATGGGCAGAAATGCCTGATGATTGGCAAGGAGTGAATAATATGGCAAATTATTTTCAGCCTGAATTAGAAACCATGCCCTATGAGCAGTTGCGGGCATTGCAAAGTGAAAGACTTGTCAAGCAGGTTCAGCATGTATGGGACAATGTACCCTACTACCGTAAGAAGATGGAAGAAAAGGGCGTTACTCCCGCAGATATTCAGTCTGCTGACGATCTGTATAAATTGCCTTTCCTGAGCAAGGATGACCTGCGAGAGGCGTATCCTTATGGCCTTTTGGGTATGCCTTTGTCTGAGTGTGTCCGAATCCACTCCACTTCCGGAACCACCGGAAAGCGTGTGGTAGCATTTTATACCCAGCACGATGTGGATTTGTGGGAGGATTGCTGTGCAAGAGCCATTGTAGCCGCCGGCGGTACGAAAGAGGATGTGTGCCATGTTGCATACGGCTACGGTTTGTTTACCGGCGGTGCAGGTATGCACGGTGGCTCCCACAAGGTAGGCTGTCTGACCCTGCCTATGTCCTCCGGCAATACCGATCGTCAGCTTCAATTCATGGAAGATTTGGGATCAAACATCATCTGCTGTACCCCTTCTTATGCTGCATTTTTGGCAGAGTCCATTCATGAAAGAGGTTTGCAGGATAAGATCAACCTGAAAGCCGGTATCTTCGGTGCAGAGGCATGGAGCGATGATATGCGTCGGGATATTGAATTTAAGCTGGGGTTGAAGGCCTATGATATTTATGGCCTGACCGAGACCTCCGGCCCGGGTGTGGCATCCGAGTGTTCCGGGCAGACCGGTATGCATATCAATGAAGATCACTTTATTGCAGAGATCATTGACCCGGAAACCGGTGAGGTTCTGCCTGAGGGTAGTAAGGGTGAATTGGTGTTTACTGCCATTACCAAGCAGGCATTCCCTCTGCTTCGCTACCGTACCCGTGATATTTGTATCCTGAACCGTAAAAAGTGCTCCTGCGGCAGAACGCATGTGAAGATGTGTAAGCCCATGGGCAGAAGCGACGATATGCTCATTATCCGCGGTGTCAATGTGTTCCCCTCTCAGATCGAAACGGTACTGTTGCAGAAGGGCTATTCTCCCAACTACCAGATTGTGGTTGACCGTATCAATAATTCCGATACCTTTGAGGTTATGGTGGAAATGAACCCGGAGATGTTCTCCGACTCTTTGGCTAAGATTACCGAAGCCGAGAAGGAATTGGTTGGCGCATTGAAGGCTATGCTGGGTATTGCCGCCAAGGTGAAATTGGTAGCACCCAAGTCCATTACCCGTAGTGAGGGTAAGGCTGTCCGTGTGATCGATAAGCGGAAAATTTAAGGAGGGAAAACCATGCAAATTCATCAGATTTCTGTATTTTTGGAAAACCGTACCGGCCAGCTTGCACAGATCACCAAACTGCTGGCAGATGCCAATGTGGATATTCGTGCTATTTCCATTGCGGAAACCGCCGACTACGGCCTTGCCCGTATGATCGTGGATGATTCTGCAAAGGCAAGCTCCATTTTGCTGTCCCATGGTGATATTCTCTCCATGACCCCGGTGTGGGCTGTGGAAGTGCCGGATCGTCCCGCAGGACTTTCCGAGCTTTTGGATGTACTGGCTCAGGCACATGTGGCTGTGGAGTATATGTATTCTCTGTTTACCCATCGTAACGACTGTGCCTATATGGTATTGCGTGTTTCCGACGATGCCAAATTCCTGGATGCACTGGGGAGCAGACAAATCAAGATCATGAGCAAAACCGACTTAGATTTGAAATGATAAAAAACCGGACTGCTGACATGGCAGTCCGGTTTTAAAATCCCGGGCAGGATTCCTGCCCGGGATCTGTGTTATTTCAGATGGCTTTCGTTAATGAGAATATGCACATCGTCAAGCTGCTTTTGGGATACGGTGGTGGGAGCGTCCATCATCAAATCCTGTGCAGTCTTGTTCATGGGGAAGGTGATGACCTCGCGGATGGATTCTTCGCCGGTCAGGAGCATCACCAAGCGGTCAACACCGGGGGCAGCACCGGCATGGGGAGGTGCGCCGTAGGTGAAGGCGTTGTACATAGCGGGGAACTTTGCTTTCACATCCTCCTCGCCCAAGCCTACCATCTGGAAGGCCTTGACCATGATCTCGGGATCGTGGTTACGAACAGCACCGGAGGCACTTTCGTAGCCGTTGACCACCAGGTCATACTGATCTGCGTTGATAGCCAAAAGCTTTTCCAAATCGCCTTCTGCGTCCAGCAGAGTCTGCATACCACCCTGGGGCATGGAGAAGGGATTGTGGCAGAATTCCAGCTGACCGGATTCTTCGCCCATTTCGTACATGGGGAAGTCTACGATCCAGCACATAGCATACTGCTCCTCGTCAAAATGACCGGGGATCCGCTTACCCATCATGGTACGGATAACACCTGCGGTTTTCTGTGCAGCACTCTTTTTGCCGGCGGCCATGCAGACGAAACTACCGGGCTTCAAATTCAGTTTGGCAGTCAAAACATCCTTGTAATCTGCGAGGAATTTGGAAACACCGCCGGTGAGCTCACCGTTTTCGTCTACCTTGATCCAGCAGGCCTTGTTGCCGGTCTGGACTTCCACATCCGCAAGGAGCTTGTCGATCCACTTTCTGCCCTGATCAAAATTGTCCACGGCCACAGCCTTGACGGTAGCATTTTGGAAAGGACCAAATTCACAGCCTGCCACTTCTGCGGTAATATCCTGAATTTCCAGGTCGATACGCAGATCGGGCTTATCGGAACCGTAACGCTCCATGGCTTCGTTGAAGGGAATGTGACGGAAGGGAGCGGAGGAGATCCGGCTGTACTTGCCAAACTTCTGGAACACGGGAACCAGCACTTCTTCCAAAGTAGTCAAAACGTCATCCTGGGTGGCGAAAGCCATTTCCATATCCATCTGGTAGAATTCACCGGGGGTACGGTCAGCACGGGCATCTTCGTCACGGAAACAGGGTGCGATCTGGAAGTAGCGGTCAAAGCCGGAGGTCATCAAAAGCTGCTTGAACTGCTGAGGAGCCTGGGGCAGAGCATAGAACTTGCCGGGATGGTTACGGGCAGGTACCAAATAGTCACGGGCACCTTCCGGGGAAGAAGCGGTCAAAATGGGGGTGGTCATTTCCAGGAAACCCTTTTCTGTCATGAGGCGACGCAGCTCTGCAACTACCTGGCAGCGGAGAATGATGTTTTTCTTCACTTCCGGGTTACGCAGATCCAGATACCGATACTTCAGTCGGACATTTTCATCGGCGTCCTTACTCTTGTTGATCTCAAAGGGAAGCTGATTGTGACGGCACTTGCCCAGTACAGTGATGGACTGGGGGAGGACTTCGATCTCACCGGTGGGGATCTTGTTGTTCTTGCTTTCACGCTCCCGGACAATACCGGTGACGGAAATGGTGGATTCCTTGTTGATGCCTTTGATGATGGACATCATTTCCTCGGTTTCCACAACAACCTGAGTGGTGCCGTAGAAGTCACGCAGGACGATGAATGCGAAGTTGGAACCAACCTCACGGACATTCTCCATCCAGCCGTTAATGGTAACGGTCTTGCCTGCATCGGAAAGACGAAGCTGACCGCAATTGTGAGTTCTGGATTGTATCATAGTAACAAACCTCTTTTGTTTAATATTAATCTCACATATTTTCGCATAAAAACCGATAAAAGTCAATAAAAAACCCAACCGGAATCGCTATAAAACCCATTTCGTTTTCGGTTTTGGGGTGGCTGGGGGAAGGGATTTTGCCTTTATTCCTAAAAAATGTATGATTTTGGGATGAATTTTCGTTATCTGCTGAAAAAAGTTTTCAAAATTGCAATTTTTGGATTGATTTTATGAAAAGTTAGTCATATAATAGGAAAAGTGTGGCGTGAGGGAGGAACAAGTATGCTCAATATTGTTTTGGTAGAGCCGGAGATTCCGCAAAACTGCGGCAATATCGCAAGAACCTGTGCCGCCACCGGTAGCCGACTGCACCTGATCAAGCCTTTGGGATTTGATATTTCCGAAAAGGCAGTGAAACGGGCAGGTCTGGATTACTGGCATTTGGTAGATGTTCAGGTCTATGAAAATCTCGGCGATTTCTTTGCGAAAAATGAGATCTCCGATATGTGGTGTCTGTCTACCAAATCTCCCCGATGCTATACCGAAGCAGGCTTCACGGAAAACAGCTACTTGTTCTTCGGTAGGGAAACCAAAGGCCTGCCGGAGGATTTTCTGGAGGAGCATCGTAATTGTTGCGTCCGCATCCCTATGCGGGAAGAGGCGAGAAGCCTGAATTTAAGTAACGCAGTGGCCATCACGGTATTTGAGGCTCTGCGGCAGACTGGATTTTCCGGTCTGTTGGATCATGGAAAAATGCGGGAGTAAATTCCCGGAAAATATGGAGGAATCACAATGAACTACAACAAGAAGTCTATTGAGGATATCAGTGTTGCCGGTAAGCGTGTTCTGTGCCGTTGCGACTTCAATGTCCCCACCAAGGAAGGTAAGATCACTTCCGATAAGCGTATCGTTGCCGCTCTGCCCACCATTCAGTACCTGGTAAATCAGGGTGCTAAGGTCATTCTCTGCTCCCACATGGGTAAGCCCAAGGGCGAGTGGAAGCCTGAACTGAGCCTGAAGATCGTGGCTGACCGTCTCAGCGAGCTGCTGGGTAAGGAAGTCATCATGGCAAGTGATGTTGCCGGCGAAGATGCCAAGGCAAAGGCTGCTAACCTTAAGGACGGCGATGTGATGCTGCTGGAAAACACCCGTTACATCAAGGGTGAGACCAAGAACGATCCCGAACTGTCCAAGGATCTGGCTTCCATGGCAGACATCTTTGTAAACGATGCTTTCGGTACTGCTCACCGTGCCCATTCTTCCACCGCCGGCGTGGCTGACTATCTGCCTGCTGTCTGTGGCTACCTGGTGCAGAAGGAAGTTGGCGTCATGGGTAAGGCTCTGGCTGATCCCGAGCGTCCCTTTGTTGCCATTTTGGGTGGTGCAAAGGTTTCCGATAAGCTCAATGTTATCAATAACCTGCTGGAAAAGGTTGACACCCTGATCATCGGCGGCGGTATGGCATTTACCTTCCTGGCCGCTCAGGGTTATGCTGTTGGTAATTCTCTGGTTGACAATGAGAAGCTGGACTACTGTAAGGATATGCTGAAGAAGGCTCAGGAAAAGGGTGTAAACCTGCTCCTGCCCGTTGACACTGTGGTTGCAGATTCCTTCCCCAGCCCCATCGATGCTGAGATCGAAGTTGCTACCGTTGACTCCACCCTGATTCCCGAGGGCAAGATGGGTCTGGACATCGGTGAAAAGGCTCGTGCTGAGTTTGCTGCTGCTGCCAAGAGTGCGAAGACTGTTGTGTGGAATGGCCCCATGGGCGTGTTTGAAAACCCCGTTCTGTCCGCCGGTACCAAGGCTGTTGCTCAGGCTCTGGCTGACTCCGACGCTGTGACCATCGTTGGCGGTGGCGACAGTGCTGCTGCTTGCGAGCAGTTGGGCTTTGCAAACCAGATCACCCACATCTCCACCGGTGGCGGTGCATCCCTGGAATTCCTGGAAGGCCTGGAGCTGCCCGGCATCGCCTGCCTGCAGGATAAGTAAGCGACTGACTAAAAAATATAGAGCAGGGAACTGCTCTGTACATAAAATGTTATAACCATGTAAATGTGAGGAGAAAAGAAAATGAACAGAAAGTACCGTAAGACCGTCATTGCCGGTAACTGGAAGATGAACAAGACTCCCAGCGAAACCAAGGAGTTTATGAACAACCTGAAGGCTATTATGCCTAAGGGTCGTTGGTGCGACATCGCACTGTGCGTACCTGCTGTATGTATTCCTGCTGCTGTCCGTGCTATGCGTGAGACCAGAGTGGGTATCGGCGCTGAAAACTGCAACGCCAACGCCAGCGGTGCCTACACCGGCGAGATCGCTACCAATATGCTGGTAGATGCCGGCTGTAAGTATGTGATCATCGGCCACTCCGAGCGTCGTGCCATGGGCGAGACCGATGCCGATGTCAATGCCAAGGTTCTGGCCGCTCTGGAAGCCGGTCTGACCCCCATTATGTGCTGTGGCGAAAGCCTGGAGCAGCGTCAGGC
>JAZRRA010000128.1:0-3885 GCA_045650305.1 Faecousia sp. | reverse complement strand
AAATACCATACCAAAACAAAAAACCACCCTCTGGGTGGCTTTTTGTTTTGGTGGACTTGAGGAGATTCGTTTGCATTTTTGCTTGATAGCAAAAATTAAGGTTCGCCGCCATCCAGCTGGCGGCGGGAACGCTCATCCGCGTTGCATTTGATTGTTCGAATCTCCTCTGCGTAAATACCATACCAAAACAAAAACCCACCCTCTGGGTGGTTTTTTGTTTTGGTGGACTTGAGGAGATTCGAACTCCCGACCCCCACAATGCGAATGTGGTGCGCTCCCAACTGCGCTACAAGCCCGTATATTGAAAATTATAATTCTCCAAACTTTCTTTGTCAAGATTCAGAAAATGGTTGCATTGCCTTTTCCCGGAGCGTATAATGATTATCATAAACAAACTTGGGATGCAAAGAAGAACAATATAAACCACAAAGGAGGACACTCATGATTGCAGGTTTGCAGAAAATGACATTACTGGATTATCCCGGCAAAGTAGCTTGCACGGTATTTTTACAAGGCTGCAATTTCCGCTGCCCTTTTTGCCATAATTCCTCTCTGCTGGGCAGTGCCGAACAGCCTCCCATCCCCACAGAGGAACTGATGAGCTTCCTGAAAAAACGGGTTGGACTTTTGGATGGTGTTTGCATCACCGGCGGTGAGCCTACCCTCCACAAAGACCTCCCTTCCCTGGTAAAAAACATCAAAGATCTGGGCTATGCCATCAAGCTGGATACCAACGGATACCGCCCCGATGTACTCAAGGCTCTGGTCGGTGCAGGTCTTGTGGATTATGTGGCCATGGATATTAAAAATTGCCCCTCCCTTTATGGCAAAACCGCCGGAATTTCCAATTTAGATCTATCCAAAATCGAAGAAAGCATGATTTTCCTGATGGACGGTGACCTTCCCTACGAATTTCGCACCACCGTTGTGCAGGAATTTCACACTGCTGATACTATAACTGAAATTGCCAAGTGGTTTCACCGTCTTTCTCCCAACCAGGTTTCAAATTATTTTTTACAGCCTTATACAGACCGGGACAGTGTTTTATGCAGTGGGCTGCACACCCCCGACACCGTGGATTTGCAAGGGTTTTTAGAAATCATGCGGTCATATGTCCGCCATACAGAGATACGCGGCTTTGTATGACAAACACAATATATTGTGTTTGGATAAATATTCACGATACAACATATTGACAAAAATCGACTTTCCTCTTATAATACAGGCACTGCAATTTTTACAGGCAGTGCCTGTATTACTTTTATATTATATAAGGAGGAAAAAACTATGTATCAGGTTTTAAAAAGAGATGGCACCACCGTGGATTTTGAAATCAGCAAGATCAGCGGTGCTATGATTAAGGCCTTTGACGCACTGGGTCGTAACTATCATCCCAGCGTCATCAATTTGTTGGCATTGCAGGTCACTTCCGCCTTTGAGATGAAAATCAAAGACGGTCATATTTCTGTTGAGGACATTCAGGACAGCGTGGAGCAGGTTCTGTCCGAATCCGGCTATGCGGATGTGGCAAAGGCCTACATTCTGTACCGTAAGCAGCGTGAAAAGGTGCGTAATGTAGGTTCTGCACTTCTCAACTACAAGGATTTGGTAGATAACTATCTGCAAATCAACGACTGGCGTGTGAAGGAAAATTCCACCGTCACCTACTCCGTCGGCGGTTTGATCCTCTCCAACTCCGGTGCGATCACCGCCAATTACTTGCTCAGCGAAATCTATGACGATGAAATAGCCGAAGCACACCGCAGTGCCGCTATGCATCTGCACGATCTTTCCATGCTCACCGGCTACTGTGCCGGCTGGAGTTTGAAGCAGCTGATTCAGGAAGGTTTGGGCGGTGTTGTGGGTAAGATCACCTCTTCCCCCGCAGGTCACCTCTCCACACTGTGTAACCAAATGGTTAACTTCCTGGGTATCATGCAAAACGAGTGGGCAGGCGCGCAAGCGTTCTCCTCCTTCGATACATATCTGGCTCCCTTCGTCAAGGTAGATAACCTGTCCCAGAAGGAAGTCAAGCAGTGCATCCAATCCTTCATTTACGGTGTGAATACTCCCTCCCGTTGGGGTACGCAGGCACCCTTCTCCAACATCACTTTGGACTGGGTATGTCCCCCCGACCTGAAGGATCAGCCTGCCATTGTCGGCGGTAAGGAAATGGACTTCACCTACGGCGACTGCAAGAAGGAAATGGATATGGTCAACAAGGCCTTCATCGAGATCATGATCGAAGGCGATGCCAACGGCCGTGGCTTCCAGTATCCCATTCCCACCTACTCCATCACCCGTGACTTTGACTGGAGCGAAACTGAGAACAACAAGCTGCTCTTTGAGATGACCGCAAAATACGGCACTCCCTACTTCTCCAACTACATCAACTCCGATATGGAGCCTTCCGATGTCCGCTCCATGTGCTGCCGTCTCCGTCTTGACCTGCGTGAACTGCGGAAGAAGTCCGGCGGTTTCTTCGGCTCCGGTGAGTCCACCGGTTCTATCGGTGTTGTGACCATCAACCTGCCCCGCATTGCTTATCTTGCAGAAAACGAGCAGGATTTCTATAACCGTTTGGACAAGCTGATGGACATTGCTGCCCGCAGCCTGAAAACCAAGCGTACTGTCATTACCCAGCTTTTGGAAAACGGTCTGTATCCCTACACCAAGCGTTATTTGGGTACTTTCGGCAACCACTTCTCCACCATCGGCCTGATTGGTATGAACGAAGTGGGTCTGAACGCCAAGTGGCTCCGTGCCGACCTGACCGATGCCCGGGTGCAGAAGTTTGCTCAGGAAGTGCTGGATCACATGCGTGAACGCCTTTCCGACTATCAGGAAATGTACGGCGATCTGTACAATCTGGAAGCTACCCCCGCTGAATCCACCACTTATCGTTTCGCTAAGCACGACAAAAAGCAATACCCCGACATTATCACCGCCAACGAAAACGGCACTCCCTACTACACCAACTCCTCCCACCTGCCCGTGGGTTACACCGAGGATATTTTCACTGCTCTGGAAATTCAGGACGAATTGCAGACCCGATACACCTCCGGTACTGTATTCCATGCTTTCCTGGGTGAAAAGTTGCCCGACTGGAAAGCTGCGGCAAATTTGGTGCGTAAGATCGCAGAAAATCACAAGCTGCCCTATTACACCATGAGCCCCACCTACTCCGTCTGTCCTAACCATGGCTATTTGGTCGGTGAGCAGTTTGCTTGCCCCCACTGTGGCAAAAAGACTGAGGTATACAGCCGCATCACCGGTTATTACCGCCCCGTTCAGAACTGGAACGATGGTAAGACCCAGGAGTACAATGACCGCAAGACCTACAATGTGGCCACTTCTGTTTTGAAGAAGGAAGCTGTGGCTGCCGCTCCCGTGGTAGAAGAAACCGCCGCACCTGCCGCCGTTGTCGGAAAGGCCATTTTGTTCTCCCGTGTGACCTGCCCCAACTGCCGCGTGGCAGAGGCACAGCTTGCCAAGGCAGGCGTTGCCTACGAGAAGGTCATTGCCGATGAGAATTTGGATCTGTGCCGTCAGTATGGCATCAAGGGAGCACCTACACTGGTGATCACCGATGGAGAAAACCATGTGAGCTACTACTCCGTACCGGAGATCAAGAAATACATCGCATCTTTATAAAATACCCCAAAGAGCCGGGTTCCCCCCCGGCTCTTTGCCACCGTAAATTGAAATTTACCTTACTAATAAATTAAAATTGTAGGGGAGGGTCTTGACCCTCCCGGCAATTTTACCGCTGTAAAATTGCGATTGCCGCAGGCAATAACATGATATTTTCTTGCGAAAATCCGGAAAATGCAAACATTTTCCGGCGGGAGGGTCAAGACCCTCCCCTACGATGTGGTATATTAT
>JAZRRA010000127.1:0-2280 GCA_045650305.1 Faecousia sp. | reverse complement strand
ATGGCGCAGTGCCGGTGGTACATGCCATTGGTGGTTTGGCCGATACCGTTCCTGGGGCAGATCGGCTGGGTCGGGGCGGTTTTGGTTTTGCGTTTCAAAATTACAATGCCCACGAATTTGCCGGGGCTCTGCGGCGGTGTCTTGCTCTGTACCGGGAACGAAATGATCGGTTCCGGGGTTTACAAAAACGGTGTATGCAGCGGGATTTCGGTTGGGACAAACCGGCCCGGGAATATATGGAACTGTTCAAAAAAATATCCGTCTCGGAATGAGACGGATATTTCCATATTAAAAGAAGATGCCCTCACCCTCGTGGATGCAGCCGCCATTTAAGTAAATGGCTTTGACCGCCCGTTGGAGGCTGGTGTTTTCCGGTAAATCATTCAGGTTTTCCGGATCATTTGTCAGAAGATTAAACAGAAAAGACATACACTCCTTGCCGTTGCTGCGGTACGGGTACCGGATAAAGCGATTCTGGAAAGCCAGAATATTGGAATCCGGTTTCAGAATATTCTGCAGTTGAGGGGCCAAAAGCCAAGTCCTGCAATGGAAGGCTTTGAAGGGGTGATCCGGGTAGCATTTCCGGAAGAGCTCTTTTGCCCGGTCAAAGGATTTGTCCATGGTTTCTTTATCAAAACCGCCACCGGGGGGAATGTGGATACCCAGCACATTGTCTGTGGGAGAAAAAATGAGCTTCCATTCTTTCTTGTCCAACCTAATTTTCTCCTGCTGCACAAAGCCATTCACAATGGAATGACCCTCGACAGTGGTTTCAGTTTCAGTAATGTCGGCAGTAAAGCTGCCATCGGTATCTTCCAAGCCGGCAGTGCCTAACATAGCACCGCTGCGGTGAAGTTCCATACCGTCAGCCAGGACAATCTGTTCGCCATTGGCATTTTCATAAATGCGGATTCCCTTGGAATATCGGCCGGGTAGATCGTATTTGAAGCGGTCAATATGGACAAGCTGACTATGGATGACCCGCTGGATCCACCAAAGTCTGCCAAACTCAAAGGCCGGGCGACCAAGGCTGTTTTCACAGATCTGCACACAGAAGTCATACTCGGCCATAGTATCGGCGATCACATCAGCCGGCAGACCCCGCTTTTGCAGATTGGCAACGGTTTGGGGAATCGTGGGAATTGTGGCAAACAGGCAGTAAAAGTCGTAGGCAAGACCGGTTCCTTTGGGATTTTTGAATCCATCTTCCGGAATACCGCCCTTTTGCGCCCACTGCTCCAACAGGCATACCAGCAGGCACATTGCAGGATTTTCACGAACCTCTGCGGCTGCCTGCAAGATCACATCCAGCCGGTCTGTCAGTATCTGATTTTCTTCCAGGACACCACAGATGTAGGTATCGGACAGAATTTCTTTTGACCGGTTTTCCCAGGAATCAGCAATGTTTTTATAAAAACCGGCAAAGCAATCCGGCACGATCTGCAAACCCAATTCTGCTTGCATTTTTTCAAGTGTCATAGTACTCCCCTTCCTTTCTGTTTGCACTATACCATTACAAAATTGATTTATCAACCTCTTTTTTCGTCTTTCCCTTGACCTTTTTGCATAAATGTCGTATTTTAAGGAGTAACTGAAATGCGTATTCTGTTTGATTCACAAAAAATCTGTTATAAAGAGCCTTTTGGAACCCTAGAACCCGGGCAAAACTGCAAACTGCATTTGCATATTCCTGTGTCCGTAGGTGCTATCAAAGCGGAATGCGTTTTGGAGATGGCAGACGGACCGATGTGTATTCGGGCGGGTCTGGAACAGGAATGTACCGAGAACGACTATGCTGTTTTCGCCGGTAGCTTTTCTTTGGAGAGGCCGGGGCTGTATTTCTATCATTTTCAGATTTATAAACCCGATGGGATGTTCCGTCTGTTCAAGCAGGGACATGACACCAATATGGAGGCTGGGGACCGCTGGCAAGTGACCTGCACGCCTGTAGATTTTACCACACCGGATTGGGCAAAAGGTACGGTCATATATCAGATTTTTCCCGATCGGTTTCATAAGACCGGCACCGTGGATTTGACGGAAAAGCTGCGGCCGTTTTCTATCCACAAAGATTGGAATGAAGATGTTGTATGGCAGCCGGACGAAAACGGCATTATACAAAATAACGACTTTTTTGGCGGGAATTTCCGGGGTATTACCGAAAAGATGGACCATATTGCCTCTTTCGGTACAAATATTTTGTATTTGAATCCCATTTGCAAGAGTTTTTCCAATCACCGCTATGACACTGCCGATTACAAAAGTCCCGACCCCATGTTG
>JAZRRA010000126.1:0-2672 GCA_045650305.1 Faecousia sp. | reverse complement strand
ACATTCTCCTGCCCCACAACATCCTTAAAGTCCAGCATCTGCACTTCGTTTCGCTCCGGCATCCACATGGGTTCTTCCGCAAGCTGTGCTTCCCCGTTCAATGCGGCAGCAAGCTGGGCTACCGATTCTACCGGGATGATGGCAGGTCCCCGGGCCAGGGTTGCCTCCGGTGCATTTTCCGCAGGGACATAGATGGTATCAAAGCCTGCCCGCTTGGCCGCAATCGCCATGGGCAAAACACCGGTCACACTGCGGATCTTACCGTCAAGGGCAACCTCACCGATAAATGCGGCGGTGGAACTGGGTCTGCGGATGGCTCCGCAGGCACACATAATGCTGAGTAAAATAGGAAGATCGTAATGGGTGCCGCCCTTTTTCAGGTTGGCAGGAGCCAGATTGACCGTGATCCGCCCGGTGGGAAACCGCATACCACTGACCTTTGCCGCAGCACGAACACGCTCCCGAGCCTCCTTCACTGCCGCATCCGGCAGACCTACAATATCAAAATTGGGCAGGCCGTTGGAAATATAACATTCCACCGTCACCTTACTGCCCTTAATGCCATAAATTCCAAGGGTATGTACACTGCAGATCATGAATATCAACTCCTATTTACAGTCCCATACATAATACCCTATTTTCACCGAAATTACAATTCTTTTTTTCGACTCAGATGGGGTTTTCCTGCGTTTTTCCTTGCTTTTGTATATAGACTATGATAGGATAATATTATAGTCTATTTATTTTGGGAGGCATATACATGAAACGATTTCTTTCCCTATTGTTGGTGTTTGCAATGTGCCTTTCTTTATGTGCATGTAAAACCACAAAAAAGAGAGTTTACAATTCACACGACGATGACGATGATAACGATGATGATTCCGGCCATTATGTCGAACCCACCGAAGCACCGGAGAAGCCTTCCGATATTTTGATTGGCAAGTGGGAACACCACAGCGAAGATGAAAAAGAATCTGTTTTAGAATTCTTGGAAGATGGAGATACCGTCATTGGAAACTGGACCGTTTATGACTATATTGCTTCCACATGGGCAGAGTATTCTTTCACCGTAAAGGATCGCACCGATGAAAGCATCACTTTGCTGTTAAACGACGGCACACTGTCTGTCAATCCCTACCAAATGTTAGGCCATGAATTGTATTTTGGCGGAGAACTCTATAAAAATGCGGAACTGACACTACTGGATGCAGCAAGCAGTTCCGGTCTTATGATACATAACGGCAGCAATTACGAAATTTATAAAAATATCTATTTGGGTCTTTCCTACGATTCCCTCAAATCAGCCTATCCGGAGCTATCGGAAATAGATGAATATAACGATGCAACATTAAACTCTTTAGGTGAATTTGATAACACCTCTTTTTACTTTTTAAACGATAAATTATCATCCGTTCGTTTATCCGAATACGATGAAGAGGTACTGGAAGAATTCGTAAATTCCTTTATTCAGTCTGCAAATGCAGAATTTGGTGACTACACACCTACCTCCAGAGATGACGACTCTGGAGATTACCATTACGACTACTATGAATGGAAATTGGAAAAAGGCACAATAAAGCTCACTGTATCATCCAAAGTCGGACAAACAGTTCCATGGTGGGCAACTATAAATTACAGTTACTATTAAATTTCTCTCAGAACATTCTGTTTTACCCATATCATAAAACTATGTATTCAACACCCCCGGTCGTTTGTTTAAACGCCCGGGGGCTTTTATTGCAGAACGGATAAATCCGTTCCCTACATGGTTTTGGGATATGTGAATTGCTGTTATGGGATTTATCACCAATTTTGTGGAGATTTTCAGCAAATATTTCAACGAACTATGTCTAATATTTGCTTTACAAACGGATGAAAAAGTGATATAGTATATGCGGTAAATTTTGAATACTTTTAGGAGGTATTTTGTTTTGGCAAGAAAATTCAAAACTATGGACGGCAATACCGCTGCTGCCCACGTCAGCTACGCCTTTACTGAGGTTGCTGGCATCTACCCCATTACGCCCTCCAGCCCCATGGCCGACTATGTCGATCAGTGGTCCGCTGCAGGCCGTAAGAACATCTTTGGCGACACTGTAAAGGTTGTCGAGATGCAGTCCGAAGCCGGTGCTGCCGGTACCGTTCACGGTTCCTTGGCTGCCGGTGCGCTGACCACCACCTACACCGCATCTCAGGGTCTTCTGCTGATGATCCCCAATATGTACAAGATCGCCGGTGAGTTGCTGCCCAGCGTGTTCCACGTTTCTGCCCGTACTGTCGCTGCTCAGGCTCTGAACATCTTCGGTGATCACTCCGACGTTTACGCCTGCCGTCAGACTGGTTTTGCTATGCTCTGCGAAACCAACGTGCAGGAAGTTATGGACCTGGGTGCTGTTGCACACATGGCTTCCATCGAAGGCCGCGTTCCCTTCATCAACTTCTTCGACGGTTTCCGTACCTCTCACGAGATCCAGAAGATCGCTATCTGGGACTACGAGGACCTGAAGGAAATGACCAACATGGAGGCTGTTGCCGAGTTCCGTCAGCATTCTCTGAACCCCGAGCGTCCCGCAATGCGTGGCTCTCACGAAAACGACGACATCTTCTTCCAGCACCGTGAAGCTTGCAACAAGTACTACGATGCACTGCCCGCTGTTGTGGAGAAGTACATG
>JAZRRA010000125.1:0-5729 GCA_045650305.1 Faecousia sp. | reverse complement strand
GAAGCACCAAAGACAAGCAACTCGACCCCGAAGTGTATATAGATACTCGAGTGGGGAGAGTTGTGCAGGAAGGCAAAAAACCTTGCGTTGCAAGGATTTTCTGCTTTTAAATATTCATCCAGGTAACACTATTTTGAATATCACAATAAAATCAGAACCTCCAATCCAACAGTCTGTTTTTGCCGGTTTGGGGGTTCTTTGAAACTCTGAAAACGGACTGTGCTTCGGCACAGTCCGTTTTGTCTATATCGAAAAATCCACCTTTTGTATTGAAAAACCGATTGTGCGTCCCAAAGGGCTGTGCTATACTTTTCTTGAAAATCAAATTTCAGGGAGGTAACACCATGCGTTATGCAATCAGAGCTTGCATTTTGCGAAATCGGTTTGACGGATATTTGGATCAGTTGATCGAAGCCTGCAAAAAAGCGGATATTGACGAAATTATGATGTGCGAGGATAATATTTTCATCTCTGCCATCTCCCAGCCTCTGGAGGCACACCGGGAAATGGCGAAAATGATGAAAAAAGCGGTGGAAAAATGCAAGGCAGCCGGTTTGCACTGCACCTTCTACCTGAAATCCCTGATCGGTCATTTTACCTGCAAGACCTTCGTTTTGCCCTATACGAAATTGATTGGTCTTAACGGCGAAGCGACTGTCAATGAATGTTGTATGATGGATGAGGGGTTTGCAAAGTATGCCGCAGAATTGATGGGGTATTATGCCGCCTGCGGCTTTGAGAAAATGATGCTGGACGATGATGTTCGTTCTATTAACCACTGCAACGGGCAAAATGGCTGTGTGTGTGACCTGCATTTGGCGGCAACTGCCAAAGAATACGGAAAACCCCTGACCCGACAGCAGCTCATTTCCGCATTTTCTCAATTTGATGAGGAAAGTCTTGCCATAAAAGCTGCCCATCGCAAGGTGAATTTTGAAGGCCAATTGCGGTTTGTGCAGGGTATTGAGCAGGCAGTTCATGCGGTAGATCCGGATGTACAGTTGGGACAGATGATCTCCGGTGTGGAGGCGGATCAGTTCCAGGGAAGAGATGTTATGAAATTCCTGAAAACCCTGGCAGGAGAGAAGCATCGCCCCTTCCTGCGTCCTCCCGGTGGCTATTACAGTGAAACATTAGGCGATGCTTTGCTTCTGGGCGGTACTTCGTCACTGAAATACCGGGCACTTTTAGGGGACAGTGTGGACTATGTCAGCGAGGTAGAGGTTTACTCTCCCCGGAATATTTTTACCAAATCCCGGAAAATGCTGGATCTGCAGATGCAAGTCCATGCCATGACCGGCTTTGATTATCTGTCATTAAATCTCGTCGATCACTTTGGTACACCTCCGGCGGAAAGTGCAGAATACCTTTCCTTGCTAAAGGAACGAAAAGCCTATTATGACAGCCTGAATCAACTGACAAAGGGCAAGGAAAACTGGGGCATTGGTATGCCCGTTCCGGAAAACTATGTTGCATCCCTGAGAAGTCAGCGATTTGGTTTGCAGGGAACTAACCAATATGGATTTTTGCTGCAAAAACTGGGAGTGCCTGTCTGCTATCGGCAGACCCAGGTGAATTTCCTGACCGCTGAACTGCTGGGTTGCTACACCGACGAGGAATTTACCCGGCTGCTCCGGGGTGGCGTAATTTTGGATGAGCAGGGTGTGAAGATAGCGGTTTCCCGGGGGTTCGGTCACCTGATCGGTGTGGAAAGTATCGAGGATGTAAAGACGGCCTGCTATGAGGAACTGACTGACGATCAATTCAACGGAAGCTATGCCGGCGACCGCTACCCGGTCTATACTGCCAATGTCCACGCCGATGAAACCTGCTACAATCTCAGATTATTGCCTGCTGCAAGAGCATTGACGGTTCTGGCGGACGAAAAATTAGAACCCTTCGGCGTGGGAACGGCGTATTTTGAAAATGCACTGGGTGGCAAGGTGCTTTCCTTGGGTACGGTATTTTGTGGCAATAACTGGCTGCATAAATGCCGCCGCCATCAGCTCCATCAGGTTGTTAAGGCTATGTTTGGTGAGGAAATGCCCTTTGATGTGGTGGATGCCATTTCCGTATCTCCTATTTGGTACAAGAACGAAAACAGCCATATGCTGGCACTTTACAATTTTTCCATCGACGACCAAACCTTCTGCCTGGAACTGAACGGGGAGAAGAAGGAAATGACCGTTCCCAATATGACAATTGAAATTCTGGAAATATAGGGGGTGTGTTTTGTGATTGAGATCAGCAAAGCGGGAAAAACATTAAAATTTACCGATGGTGCAACCGGGTATCCCGTTATTTGGGGCGATGAGATCAGTATGACCTATACCCTGAAAACCGACGACATTACCGTTTTGCCCCGTCCCCATGATTGCACGCCCTATGAAAGCCGTAGGGGAGAGCTGACGCTGTGCCGGGAAGAAAATGGCTATGTTCTTTCCAATGAGGCACTGAAAACCACTTTGACCGTAACTTCGGAAAAGGATCTGGTATGGCTGGAACTTGCCACAGAAAATGAGGAATTTTCCGAATTCGGACTGAATTTACCCTTTAATTTCATGGGAAAATTGCAAGGCGGCGGCTATGAAAATCAGTATCTTTTCAATAGCCCCTATCGCAGTACAGATGAACAGTACAAATACTGCTATCTGAAAAACACAAACGGTAACCACCTGATGGTGCTGTTTGCATCCCCGGCAGATGGCTGGAAAATGGACTATTCCCGTTATGTGGGCGGCCATTATTTTGTGAATTTAAAGGTTCTTGCCAATTTTGATCGGGTATATGCTACCGGAAGTCAGCGGAAAACTTTGAAAATCGCCTTGTATAACGCCAAAAATATCCAGGAAGCGGTGAAACGGGCAACAGAAATTTTGCAAGTTCCCGCCCTTATGTATGAAAAAAGCTATACTTTCGACGGCAGCGGAGAATTGACGGTGCTGGGCAATTGCGATTATGTAGAGGGTGCAGGAAAGCGGTTTTACCCCCAAAATGGCAAGGTACAGTTTTCCGGTGCAGACTATAAAACGGTCTTTACGCCCTATGTTGGGGATCGGGCCGGCATGGACTGTTCTGTATTCGCCTATGAGAACATTTTTGAACAGTATCGTAAGGCGAATGATGTGATCGCTGCATGGGATGGACTGCCCAATTTGGGTAACGCCTGTGAATGTCAGTGTTGGGCAGGTGCGATGCTAAAATATATGCTGCGGTTCGGTAGGGTAGAGGCCTATGACCGAAAATTGCGGGAGTTTTTCGATGTATTTTTGGCAACAGATCCGGAAAAAGCGGTGGTTCGGCTGACCCTGATGCAGCAGCCCCATGAGGATTTCCCTGCCTATAACATTTATCGATCACGGCGAATCCAGGAGCAGCATTTTGCAATCTCTATGCTGTTGGATGCCTACAAGCTATACGGAGAAGAACGATTTTTGACCTATGCGGTGGGGGCGATGAATACCATCATTGACCATTACCAGAAGGAGGACGGTCGTTTGGAAACCGGTCACGGCGGTAAAAATGAGGACTATTCCACCGTCTGCTGCCTGATCATTCCCTTTGTGGATATGGCGCTGTTCTTTAAGGACCGGGATCCGATTCTTTACGAAAAATATCGCACCGGTGCGGAGAAACTGGCACAGCATATTTATGACCGTGGTTTCTGTTTCCCCACAGAAGGCGGCGATACCGACGAGGCAGAGGAGCAGATGGAGGATGGCTCTATTTCCTGCTCAGCACTTTCTTTGCTGTATTACTGTGCCAAAATTGAGCGTCGGGAGGAATTTATCCGTCAGGCAAAAGCCTTTTTGGATTTCCATGAAGGCTGGGTGATGGAAACTCCGGATGCCAATATGTACCGATCCTCTTTGCGTTGGTGGGAAACCCGTTGGGAAGGGGATGCGGACGGGCCGGCACTGTGTTGCGGTCATGGCTGGACGATTTGGCGTAGTGAGGCAGATTACTGGTATTATAAATTGACCGGTGACAAAGAATATTGGGAAAAGGCATTGTCGGGATTTACAACCAACTTTGCAAAATTTGATCGGGAAGGTCACGGTAAGAGCATTTACAATGCCGACTATATCACCGGTGGTGGTTTCGGTTTTGATAATACGGGAGATGTCAAATTCCGGATCGCCCCCAGATTCCCCCGTCGGGAGGATGTGAAAACTGCCCGATATGCCTGGCTTCGTGCCGCCGACAGCATTTTAACAGAACTGTAAACGGAAATTTACCATACTAATAAATTTAAATTGTAGGGGAGGGTCTTGACCCTCTCGGCAATTTTACCGCTGTAAAATTGCGATTGCCGCAGGCAATAACATGATGTTTTCTTGCGAAAATCCGGAAAATGCAAACATTTTCCGGTGGGAGGGTCAAGACCCTCCCCTACGATGTGGTATATTATAATCGTAAGATAAACACAAATTTACTGTGTATAAAAGTTATGAAAAAATGAAAATTTTTCTTTACAATTGGGGAAACTTGTGATATGATTGTCGAGCTGGCTATGGCCGGTGAAACATTATGCCCTTTGCTCAGTTGCAGGAGAAGCCGAAAAACGGATTCCACTGACCTGCTACTTGGCTTTGGGAAACATTATTGAAAGGTGGAAATTACCATGATTCTCAAAGAGAAAAAGACCCAGGTAATCCTGGAAAACGCAACCCATGAAGGCGATACCGGTTCTCCCGAAGTCCAGATCGCTATCCTGACTGCCCGTATCAACGAGCTGACCGATCACCTGCGTATTCACAAGCACGACAACCACTCCCGTCGTGGCCTGCTGATGATGGTTGGTAAGCGTCGTAACATGCTGGACTACCTGGCCAGAAAGGATATTAACCGCTACCGTGCAATCATCGCCAAGCTGGGTATCCGTAAGTAATTACTGCAAAAAGAGGGCGACATTCTTTGTCGCCCTTTTTTAGAAAAACTGTCAATCCATAATCGGGAGAAGATTTAGCAGTTGAAAGTGATTCCGAATTTCGGTGTCAGTTTCAAGTGCTAAACCTCCCGGACAAATAATATTTAAGGAGGAAAACACTAATGATTACTCGCAAGCAGTATCCCAACCATCATGTTTATGAGATGGAAATTGGCGGCCGTCCCTTTACCGTAGAGACCGGTAAGGTGGCTGAGCTGGCCAACGCAGAGTGCATCTGCCGCTACGGTGATACCGTGGTGCTGACCACCTGCACCTGCAACCCCATTCCTAAGGCCGGTATCGACTACTTCCCTCTGACCATCGAGTTTGAGGAGAGAATGTACTCCGTGGGTCGCATCCCCGGTTCTTTCAACCGTCGTGAGGGCAAGCCCTCCGAGCGTGGTATTCTCAACAGCCGTATTATCGACCGTCCTATGCGTCCTCTGTTCGATGAGGAACTGCGTAACGACACTGTTGTTACCTGCACTGTGCTGGCTAACGACCACGAAAACCCCGTAGAGGTCGTAGCATCTCTGGGTGCATCCATCGCCATCGCTTCTTCCGATGTGCCTTGGAACGGACCTGTTGCCACCACCAATGTTGCCCATGTGGGTGACCGCTATATTGTCAACCCCTCCGCTGATGAGCGTGAGGCCGCTGACTGCTTTGTTTGCATCGCTTCCACCTTCGAAAAGGTGGTTATGATCGAGACCGAAGCCAACGAAGCTCCCGAGGCTGTTGTGCTGGAGTCCATCCGTGTGGCTCACGAAACCAACATGGAGATCGTGAAGTTCATCAA
>JAZRRA010000124.1:0-2623 GCA_045650305.1 Faecousia sp. | reverse complement strand
ACTGCCGATCACGGCCAGCATAATGCTCTTATCCCGGTTATTCTTATAAACCTTGTCACCGGGCTGCAATTTCATACCGGGGGCAATTGCCTTGAAACCATGCTTTTCGGCAATTTCCACTGCCCAGGTGGTAGCTTCCCGCTCGGTCTTGCAGGCATCCATAAAATCGCAGTAACGCTTGCAGTAGCTTTCCATTTCTGCTCTCTGTGCTTCCGTCAGAGCGGTATATCCATTCTTAGGGGCGGAGAGCAGGCTCTCACGCAATTCTTCGGTTGTCATAATCAAACTCCTTATTGTGTAGTTTCTTTTATATTATATCCAAGGTACGAAAAAAGGCAAGGCATTTGCCGTAAAATTCTTCTTGTGTATTATCGTTTATCAAAACATGATCGCAGAGTTTTGCAAATTCTTCCTGCGGTCTTTGTGCGGCAATTCTTGCCTTGGCGTAAGATTCCGGGATACCCTCCCGTGCCATCAGGCGAATGATGCGTTCCGATTCCGGTGCAGTCACCGCAACCGTCACCTGACAGAGCTTTGCCAGTCCGCTTTCAAACAATCCAATGGCGTCGATGGCTACCGGGCGTTTTTCTCCCTCTATACGGCGAAGAACCTCTGCTTTCACCCCACTGTGGGTGATGGAATTGAGTGTTTGCAACGCTTCGGGATCGCCGAATACCACACTTCCCAATTTCTTGCGATCCAACACACCCTCTTTTACCGTGCCGGGGAAGGTATTTTCAATCTCACGGAGCATTTTTTTGTCGCTTTTCAGCAGTTCGTGGTAGATCACATCACAATCCAGTACCACACCGCCCAGTTCTGCAAAGGCACGAAGTGCCGTAGTTTTACCACAGCCAGTGCCGCCGGTAATTCCTACGATCATACCCATTCCTCCGCATTTACGATTTGGAAAGCCGCCGCTTTTTTCAGCCGGTTCTGCACTGCGTAGGCAACGCCATCTCCTTCCGGGCATCGGGCATATACCATGTGTATCGATGGATCATCCAGTTCCCGCAAAGCAGAAAACAATCCGGCAGACAGAGTATTCACATCCGCCTCTGTGCCGTAAGAAAGAGGGTTGCAGCCTTCATAAAGGGGCAATTCCTCCTGGAAACACAGCACCCGGTCACCGGCCTGATATTGTTTGCGAATATAGCTTGCCGCCGCCTCACGGCTGCCTGCCACGATCACCACCTGACACTGGGGTGCATAGTGGCGATACTTCATACCCGGTGCTTTTGCCACTTCGTCGGGGTCAAGCTGGGCGGTAACCGCCTTGTCCACCACAATATCCCCCAAAACACCGCAAAGCTGTGCCGGCGTAATACCACCGGGTCGAAGCAGACGGGCAGGATGTTCCGTCAGGTCAATGATGGTGGATTCCACACCTACACGGCAAGGACCGCCGTCGATCACCGCATCGATGTTGCCCGCATGATCATGGAGCACATGCTGGGCAGTGGTGGTGGAGGGCTTTCCGGAAAGATTGGCAGAAGGTGCGGCAATGGCTACCCCGGAAAGTGCGATCACCTGACGGGTGATGTGGCTGTCAGGACAGCGGACTGCCACCGTGGAAAGTCCGCCGGTGGTGCGTTTTGGAATGTTAGCATTGGCAGGCAGGATCATGGTCAACGGTCCGGGCCAAAATTTTTCCGCCAAACGGTAGGCAGTCTCCGGAATATCATGACACAGCGTTTCCACCTGATCCATGCCGGTAACATGTAAGATCATAGGGTTATCCTTGGGACGCCCCTTGGCCTCGTATATTTTATCCACCGCCATAGGGTCTAATCCGTTGGCACCCAGTCCATAAACCGTTTCCGTGGGCAACGCAACCAGGCCGCCGTTTTTAATAATTTCGGCGGCAATTTGGGCGGTATTTTCCCCATCCCGGGGCAAAATCAGGGTTTCCATATCGTTTTCCTCCAAAAGGAATCTGTCTTTTTTATATCATATCATATTATTTTGATTTTTTCCACCGTAAAAACCACCATCCCCGGAAAATCAGCATAGTTTTTCACAAAAATCAAACTTCCTGCCATGAAAAATTGCCGAAATGCGGTTGCATTTCGGCAATTTATGATAAGCTATGAATTACAGCTGGGGGCCGGCCTCGACCAGAGCCTTGCCTTCGGCATTGCCGGTGTACTTAGCAAAGTTCTTGATGAAACGAGCAGCCAGATCCTGAGCCTTTGCATCCCACTCAGCAGCATCAGCGTAGGTATCTCTGGGACCCAGGATGCCGGAGTCAACGCCGGGCAGAGCAGTGGGAACTTCGAAGTCGAAGTAGGGGATCTTCTTGGTATCAGCCTTCAGGATGGAGCCATCCAGAATAGCGTCGATGATACCACGGGTATCCTTAATGGAGATACGCTTGCCGGTGCCGTTCCAACCGGTGTTAACCAGGTAAGCCTTAGCGCCGGACTTTTCCATCTTCTTAACCAGCTCTTCACCGTACTTGGTGGGGTGCAGCTCCAGGAAGGCAGCGCCGAAGCAAGCGGAGAAGGTGGGAGTGGGCTCAGTGATGCCACGCTCGGTGCCGGCCAGCTTGGAGGTGAAGCCGGAGAGGAAGTAGTACTGAGTCTGCTCGGGAGTCAGGATGGAAACGGGAGGCAGAACGCCG
>JAZRRA010000123.1:0-12210 GCA_045650305.1 Faecousia sp. | reverse complement strand
GGAAAGCAACCATATAGGGTGTCATAGTTATTAGATAACACCCTGAGCCAGCATGGCATCGGCGACCTTCTTAAAGCCTGCGATGTTAGCACCGGCAACATAGTTGCCCTCCATGCCAAATTCCTTAGCGGCATCGTCCAGGCTGTGGAAGATATTGACCATGATGTCCTGCAGCTTGCCGTCTACTTCTTCAAAGCTCCAGCTCAGCCGCTCGGAGTTCTGGCTCATTTCCAGAGCGGAAACCGCAACACCACCGGCGTTGGCGGCCTTGCCGGGCACAAAGTAAACCTTGTTATCCTGCAGATACTTAGTGGCTTCCAAACTGGTGGGCATATTAGCACCTTCGCACACTGCCATACAGCCGTTGGCGACCAGAGCCTTTGCATCGTCGATCAGCAGCTCATTCTGGGTAGCACAGGGCAGTGCGATGTCACACTTAACAGTCCAAACGCCCTTACCCTCGTGGTAAACGGAATTGGGACGAGCCTTCGCATACTCAGTCAGACGAGCACGCTGAACCTGCTTGACCTGAATCAGGGTTTCCACATCGATGCCATCGGGATCATAGATCCAGCCGGTGGAATCGGAGCAGGTGACGGGCTTTGCACCCAACTGCCAAGCCTTTTCAATGGCATAAGTGGCAACATTACCGGCACCGGAAACCACAACGGTCTTACCGGCGATGTCTACACCGTTAGCCTTCAGCATTTCCTTGGTCATGTACAAAAGACCGTAACCGGTAGCCTGGGGACGAGCCAGAGAACCGCCGTAGCTGCGGCCCTTGCCGGTGAACACGCCTTCAAAGACGGTCTTCAGGCGGCGGTACTGACCGAAGAAGTAACCAACTTCACGGGCACCTACGCCAATATCGCCGGCAGGCACGTCGGTGTCAGCACCGATGTACTTGTACAGCTCGTTCATAAAGCTCTGGCAGAAAGCCATGATTTCACGGTCAGACTTACCCTTGGGGTCGAAGTCAGAACCACCCTTACCACCGCCGATGGGCAGGCTGGTCAGGGAGTTCTTGAAGGTCTGCTCGAAGGCCAAAAACTTCATAACACCCACGTTCACGGAAGGATGCAGACGGATACCGCCCTTGTAGGGGCCGATAGCACCGTTCCACTGGACACGGTAGCCGGTGTTTACCTGCACCTGACCCTGATCGTCTACCCAAGGCACACGGAAGGTGATGATCCGCTCGGGCATGGTCAGACGCTCCAGCAGAGCCTCGCGACGGTAGAGAGCCTCGTTCTTTTCAATGATGGGGGAGAGAGTGTCCAGCACTTCCTGGACAGCCTGATGGAATTCGGGCTGGGCGGGGTTCTGGGCAATTACCTTCTCCAGTACTTCGTCAACATAACGCATGGGAAAAACCTCCTAAAAAAAGATGGAATTATTTTACCAAATCCGCGTGGAAAATACAACTGTTTTCCTCCGGAAAATTAAACAAAATTATTTAGGGAAAACCAAAGGTTTTCACTGTAATTTCACAAATTGGTATAAGCCACGGCAGTTTTGGCTGCCACCATGGCATTGTTGAATACCAGGCGAATATTGGAGGCCAAAGAATCGCCACCGGTCAATTCGGCAACTCTTGCCAGCAGGAAGGGAGTGGTTTCCTTGCCGTGGATACCCTTTTCGTTACATTCGCAGATGGCACGGTCAATGGCTTCGTTGATGACAGAAAGGGGCATAGCGTATTCTTCCGGGATGGGGTTTGTGACCAGCATACCACCGGGGAAACCCAAATCATTTTGGGTCTTGAAGGCGGCGGCCAGTTCCTCCGGGGTATCCATGCGGTAATCCACAGAGAAACTGGAGGTCCGGGTGTAGAAAGCAGGCAATTCGTCTGTGCCGTATCCAATCACGGGAACGCCCTTTGTCTCCAAATATTCCAGGGTCAGTCCCAGATCCAAAATGGATTTTGCGCCGGCACAGACTACCATCACCGGTGTCTGACCCAGTTCTTCCAGGTCTGCGGAAATATCCATGGTGGTTTCCGCACCACGGTGTACACCGCCGATACCGCCGGTGGCAAAGATTTTAATACCAGCCATGTGTGCGATGATCATGGTGGTGGTGACTGTGGTGGCACCATCCTGACCACGGGCACAAAGTACCGCAAGATCCCGACGGGATGCTTTGGCAATGGCTTTCCCTTTTTTGCCGAAATATTCGATTTCCTCCGGTGTCAGACCTGCTTTTAAGCGACCGCCGATTACGGCGATGGTGGCAGGGACAGCACCGTGATCCCGGACGATCTGTTCCACCGCCAAAGCGGTTTCTACATTTTGGGGATAAGGCATACCGTGGGAAATGATGGTGGATTCCAGTGCCACTACCGGTTTTCCGGTGGCCAGTGCATCCTTTACCTCGGGGCTTAGGTCTAAATATCGGTTCATAGGAACACTCCTTATTCGTAATATAGTATTAGCCTACATGGTTTTTATTCCCGTGTCAAGCAGGAACAAAGAGAAAGATCTGGAATATCATATAGGTAGCATGTTGGTTAAGGAGGATCTTATGGAACAGTTTGATCGTGAAAAAGCAAAACGGGTATGGCAGAGGGTGCAGGCCGGTAGCCCAATGAAGGAAGTTGCTATGTCAGAGGGGGCTCTGGCGGCGGCAGAAATGGGGGAAAGTGCCTTGTACATAAAACTTTCCCAACGGATGCGGGGCGGTGACAGTCAAGTCTTGCGTAAGATCGCCATGGAGGACAGACAGCATGCCGGGATTCTCCGTGGGATCTGCCGCATGAACGGAGGGGAAAATATCCCGAAACCGGGAAATGTATTGCAAACCGGCTCCCTGGGGCAACAGCTTCGGGTGTGCTACGGGCGGAAAATGCAGATTGCGGCAGAGTATGAAAAGCGGATGGAAGACGGTCAATTTGGCAATGTGTTTGCCAAATTGGCAGAAAACGAACGCAGCCATTGCCGCAGTCTGCTGATGCTGATCGGAAAATATTAGGATAGTGGACAGTGCAGTTTTTGCCGGAAGGATTTTCGTTGCACATTTTCCGCTTTTGTGGTATAATACTCTGCACGGCATTGAAAAAGTTTCGTTCAAAGGAGTATTACTATGTTTTCCGGTATTTTGCAGAAGATCTGTGCTTATGATACCATCATTCTCCATCGGCATAATAAGCCGGATGGGGATGCAATGGGCAGTCAGATCGGCTTAAAGCATATTTTAATGGAGAATTTCCCAGAAAAGAAAATTTACGCTGTGGGTGACGATCCCCGTTTCTTCGGCTTTATGGACGATTCCCAAATGGACCAAATTCCCGACAGCACCTATGAAGACGCATTGGCGATCATTTTGGATTGCGGTGCATCTGCCCTGATCAGTGACGACCGCTATCGTTTGGCGGCCGCCACTGCCCGGATGGATCATCATATCTACTGTGAGGCCATCACCGATACGGATGTGGTGGATACAAGCTATGAAAGTTGTTGCGGCATGGTGGCGGATTTTGCCCGTCAGTGCAATTTAAAGCTGACACCCGTTGCGGCAAAATCCCTCTATACCGGTATTGTTACCGATTCCGGCCGTTTCCGTTATGACGGCACTACCGCCCGTACCCACAGTCTGGTTTCCTGGCTTTTGGAGCAGAAATTCGATACCAATCAGGTTTATCGGAATCTCTATGCCGACAGCTATGAAAGCAAAAAGTTAAAGGCACAATTCATCTTAAAAATTCAGTTCACCCCGGCAAATACAGCCTATATCTATACCACCAAAGAGGAATTGGACAGCTATGGTGTGGATCTGTTCACCATTTCCCGTGGCATGACCAATACCATGGCGGATATGAAGGGCGTGGACATTTGGGCAAACTTTACCGAAACGGAAAACGGCATTCTCTGCGAATTGCGTTCCTCTGTTCACACCATTCAGCCTATTGCGGTGAAGTACGGCGGCGGCGGTCACGCCAAAGCCTGCGGAGCTACGGTGGCAGATAAGGAAACTGTGATGGCAATGCTTGCCGATCTTGATAAAATAGGAGAAAATAAGGAATGAATCAGGAAATTGAGGAGAAGATCCTGGCAAAAATCAAAGAATATGACCGCATTATGATCTTCCGCCATGTGCGTAATGACGGAGATTGCGTCGGTGCATCCAAGGGTCTGAAGGCCATCATTCAACTGACCTGGCCTGAAAAGGAAGTCTATCTCATCGATACCGATACCGCCGCCTATCTGGAATTTTTAGGCCCGGAGGATGAGCCCGTTCCGGAGGATATGTACCGGGATGCTTTGGGTATCGTGGTGGATACCGCATCGGAAAATCGCATTTCCAACAAAAATTACAGTCTTTGCAAGGAATTGATCAAAATTGACCATCACATTCCGTTGGAAAATTACGGAGATCTTCATTGGGTTGAGGAAGAACGCTCATCCTGCTGTGAGATGATTACCGTATTTTATGAAACCTTCCGGGATGAATTGAAGATCAATTCCGAAGCCGCAACGTATCTCTATACCGGCATGGTCACTGACTCTGGCCGCTTTAAGTACAGCGGTGTGAACGGCGATACCCTTCGTGCCGCCGCTACCTTGCTGGATGTGGGTGTGGATACGGATACCCTCTATGCCCGTCTTTATCTGGAGGCCTTCGGTTACCTGAAATTTAAGGCACATGTGTATAACCGTATGCAGATCACAGAAAATGGTGTTGCCTATTTGTTCGTGGATAAGGCTATGCAGGAGGAATTCGGACTTTCTCAGGAGCAGGCCAGTGCCTGCGTAGGCAATCTGGATTCCATCCGGGATGTGATCTGCTGGATGGTATTCATTGAAAATAACGACGAAAAGGGTTCTATCCGGGTGCGTCTGCGTTCCCGTTTTGTGACCATCAATGAGATCGCAGAAAAGTACCATGGCGGCGGTCACGCTTGTGCCAGCGGTGCTACGGTGTACTCTTTGGAGGAAATGCAGGCTCTGCTTCGGGATGCAGATGCCCATGTGAAGCAATATAAGGAAACCCACGAGGGCTGGTTATGAGAATTTTAATTACCAACGATGACTCCATTTCCGCAACCCAGCTTTTGCCCCTGATCCGTTGGGCACAAAAGTTGGGGGAGGTGACCACCGTTGTTCCTGCGGTGGAGCAAAGCGGCAAAAGCCATGGCATCCAACTGATGCAGGCGTTTCGTGCCGAGCAAAGACAGCTTGCCCCGGATGTGACGGTTTGGGCAGTGGATTCCACCCCTGCTGACTGTGTCCGTTTTGCGGTGATGGGTCTGCACCTTAATTTTGATCTGGTGATTTCCGGCGTGAATCGTGGCTGCAATATGGGACTGGATGTGATGTACTCCGGCACTGTGGCGGCCATTTACGAAGGCGTGGCTTTGGGGATCCCGGCGGTTGCATTTTCCGCACCCTTTGATAATTATGAAAGAGCCGTAGGGGAACTGGATCGGATTTGGGCATATTTTGAGGAAAAACAATTGCTGCAAAAGCATAACCTTTACAATGTGAATATCCCGGCAGATCCCAAGGGAATCCGGATCACCCGTCAGGGTGGGGCGTACTATACCGATGATTTTGATCCCCGGGAAGATCACATGTATATGCCCGTAGGTCGCTGTGTCCATGAAAATAAGGGAGATCTGACCCTTGATACAGACTGTGTGGTCAGCGGCTATATTTCCATTACGCCTATGACATTGGCCCGTACCGATATGGAAGTTTATAACCTGTTAAATTCTTTATAAAAAGAAAAGACTTGATTTTACCAGAAAGTGGATTTATAATAAGAGAACTTACAGTTCTGCAAAGCAGAACCGTAATATAACAAGGGATTGCGATCCCAAAATAATAAAGGAGAGACTATTATGAAAAAGCTGCTTGCACTGCTGCTGGTTCTTGTGATGGTATTCTCCGTAGCCACTGTATTTGCCGGCTGCGAGGATGACAGCAAGAAGAGTTCCAACAGCGACGAAAAGGAAGACGAAGAGAAGGAAGACGATGAGACCACTGCTCCCGAGGGCGACGAAACTACCGCTCCCGAGGGTGATGAGACCACCGCTCCTGCTGATCCCACCGATCCCGAGCCTACCGATCCCGAGCCCACTGAGACTGAGCCCGTCGGCGAACTGATGGATGCTCCCGATGTTACTTTCGACGACAGCATCCAGAATCTGGCTATGCTTTGCACCATTTATCAGAATGGTCAGGAACTCAGCGTTGAAGTAGATGTTCAGCAGGTAAGTGATGATGAAATGCTGATCTGCTACTGCGACTACACCAATGAAATTGATGTACTCATCTATATCACCAGTGCCGGTGAATTGGCTCTGTACCGTTTGGGCGAGGAAGGCTATGTGCTGGATGAGTCCGCTACCGAGGAAGAAATCTATGGCTATTACACCGCTGCTGCTTCTGTTTCCAACATGTTTACAGATTATTATGCTGCCTTCGGTGATGGCTATCAGTACAAGAATGTAGGCCAGGAAGTATCTGAGGACTTCGGCGATGTGGTCGCTTACGAGGTTTATAATGCTGAAGGCGTTCTGAGCTATGGCATGTATGTTCAGGTTGAGACCGGCATCATTCTTGCCATCGTAGATGCTGAAGGTGAGCCTGTTGCTTCCATTGTTTACATGACTCAGGACTTCGATCTGACTGAAATGATCGTTGGCTAATTTCTATGATATAAAAAAGGATGTCGCATTGCGGCATCCTTTTTTTGTCTGTTATCGGATCTTAAAAAATGAGAAAATACATACAAAGTGCGTTGAGAACGCCTACGGTAACACCGGCTAAGACCTGAATGGGGGTGTGACCCACGAATCGCTTTAATTTTACTTCGGGGAAATCATCCTTGCCCAATTCTTCGAAGGCACGGAGAAATTCCTCCAAAAGCTCTGTTTGCTTGCCGGTTTCCCGACGGACACCGGTGGCGTCGTGGCAAATGATGATAGCCAATACCAAAGTAGTGGCACATTCAAAAGAGGTCGGGCCGCAGGCCAAGGCACTGTACATTGCCAAAGAACTGATGGTTGCGGAATGACCGCTGGGCATACCGCCGTCGCTGTACATCCAACGCAGATCCAGCTTTTTGTTCAGACATGCATAAATGATCGTTTTGAAAACTTGTGCCACGAACCAGGAAGAAATGGCAGTGATCAAAAAAGGATTGGTTAAAAGCTCTATAATCCAGTGCATAGAGGATCTCCCGTCATGTTTTTATGTCAGTATAGCATATTTTTAGTGTAATATGCAAGAAACTTATTTTTTCAGGGCTTTGTGCAAAACCGGCAGGATCAGCAGTGCAACCGTGCCGCCGGTCAGGGCGGTGACCAATTGGGGCCAGGAGAACATGACTGTCAGCATAGCCGGCATTTTGGGGTTTAGCAGCGTTGTTCCCAAAAATTCTTTTCCAAGCAGTGCATCATAGGCAAGACCGCAAACTACCTTGACCATGAGAAAATATAAAATACCGAATTTGGCAACGGAACCTACTGCCAGTGCAGCAATCTTTCGCGAAAGGGATGTTCCCATCAGCCATTTCAGGAGCAGGATGTAGCAGGCGTTACCCAGCATAATGGGGAAAATGGTGATAGGCTGGGAAATGCCTACCAAAAAAGCACACAAAGGAGAGATCAGGGCAACCGCCAGACCACTGCGGTATCCTACCGTCAGTACGGTCACAGCCAAAACACAGTTGACCAGTGTTCCGGTGACCAGCTGTTTGGTAAGCGCGTGGGGGATCAAAGAACCTGCCCACTGCAAACAGATGAGCAGTGCCAGCATGACGGCAGTTTCCGTCAGCCATAAAACTTTTTTCATAAATTTCCTTCTTTCGATGGTATCTTGGCCTATCATACGGGAAAGTTAGGGGGAAAGTCAAGTGAAACCGCGAAAAAAAGAGGGAATTTCCTTTTGGGAAAATGCACAAAAAAGAGGAGAATTTACCACCGGGATTCTTGGAAAATTTTGTCTTGCTTTTTCTGCCGTTTTCCGTTAGCATGATAATGGAGGAAATTGGGATATACTCTAAATGCGGGCCGCAGAGGGTGCGGTTTCGGCGTTTTCCCAACTCCTATGTTAGAAAAAGGTAAACGCGTAAGATAAAGAAAGGAATAAAGAATGGTATTTACAGATTATCTTTTAAAGGTCATATCTTTGCTGGGCGGTTTGGCACTGTTTCTGTTTGGCATGGATGTGATGGGTAAATCCCTGGAGCGTCTGGCCGGTGGTAAATTGCAGACCGTTTTGGCCAAAATGAGTTCCACTGTTCCCCGGGGATTTTTCCTGGGCCTGGCAGTGACGGCTGTGATCCAGTCCTCATCTGCCACCACCGTTATGGTCGTTGGTTTTGTAAACTCCGGCATTATGACTCTGCAGCAGGCCATTGGCGTCATCATGGGCTCCAATGTGGGTACAACAGTTACCTCCTGGCTGCTGTCCTTGACGGCTTTGGAAGGCGATAGCTTCCTGATTCAGGTCTTTAAGCCCTCAACTCTGGCACCCCTTTTGGGTGTTGTGGGTATTGCCTTGTTTATGTTCACAAAAACGGAAAAGAAACAAGGCGTGGGAACGATCCTGCTGGGCTTTATGGCACTGATGACCGGCATGGAGCTGATGAGCGATTCCATGGAATTTTTGAAGGAAGAGCAGTGGTTTGCTAACCTGATGGTATCCTTCCAAAATCCCATTTTAGGCATTTTGGCCGGTGCAGTTCTCACCGCAGTCATCCAGTCATCTTCCGCATCTGTGGGTATTTTGCAGGGTCTGTGTGCCACCGGTGCGATTACAGTCGGAAGTGCGTTTCCCATTATTTTGGGTCAGAACATCGGTACTTGCGTGACTGCCATGCTGTCTACTGTGGGTGCAAACCGCAATGCCCGTCGGACTGCTTTGGTTCACCTTTATTTTAATATTGTAGGTGTGCTGATCATTGCACTGCTGGTTTATGGCATCAATTTGTTATATCCCCTTGCAATTTTGAATACGGTTGCAGGTCCTATGGAGATCGCAATTATCCATACCGGCTTTAATTTGGCTGCTACCCTGATATTGCTGCCCATGAGTAAGCTTTTGGAAAAGCTCGCTTATATGACCATCCCCCAGCAAGCGGTTCATCAGGCACCGGTTTTGCTGGATCCCCGTCTGCTGGCTACGCCTGCGGTGGCAATTCAGCGGGCGATGGATGTGGCGGTTCGTATGGGTAATACCGCCCGGGATGCTATGGTAAAAGCCATCCTGCTTACAAAGTCTTTCAACGAGGACGACTTCCAGCAGGTTGTGCAGATGGAGGACGAAACGGACCGTTATGAGGACGCCTTAGGTTCTTATTTGGTGCAATTGACCGGTAAAAAGCTCTCCTTTGCCGATAACCGTTCCCTGAATACCCTGCTTTATACTATCAGCGACTTTGAAAGAATCGCTGACCATGCGGTATCTGTTGCTAAGGCCGGTCAGGAGATCGCGAAAAAGAATGTGCAGTTTTCCAAACAAGCCATGGACGAATTGGCAGTTTTGGAAGAAGCGGTCATGGATGTGATCAACAGTGCGGTGACTGCCTTCGAAAAGATGGATCTGTACGAGGCTATGAAGGTAGAGCCTCAGGAGCAGGTTGTGGATGCTTTGGTCAAGGAAATCAAGTCCCGTCATATCCGTCGCTTGCGGGACGGCCTTTGCACCGTAGAATACGGCTTTGTGCTGGAAGACATCCTGACGGACTATGAGCGTAGTGCGGACCACTGTTCCAATGTGGCTGTTGAGATGCTTCAGGTGGCAGAAGGAAAGCTGGAAGCCCATGAATACCTGAATGCCCTGAAGGGCGGCATGCTGCAGGAAAGTGCCCAGTTCTCTGAGCGGTTCCAAAAATACCGTGCCAAGTATGTTTTCCCTGAGGAAAAATAATCAAAAAGCTCCCGATTCCAACCGGATCGGGAGCTTTTTATCAGGAAACGGAAATGGATTTTTTCATGGTTTTGATCGCTCCCTTTTCTAAGCGGGACACCTGGGCTTGCGAGATCCCTAAATAAGAAGCGACCTCCATTTGGGTCTTACCGTCGTAAAACCGCAGAGATAAAATTTGTCGTTCCCGATCCGTCAGGGCTTTGAAGGCATCCCGCAGAGCGATGCGTTCCATCCAACGGCCTTCTGTGTTGCGGTTGTCGCAGACATGATCCATTACAGTCAGGGGATCACCCCCGTCGGAATAAACCGGGTCATATAGGCTTACGGGGGCACAGACGGCGTCCAGTGCCTCTGCCACATCCTCCCGTGGCAGATCGATCTCTTTGGAAATCTCCTCTAAGGAAGGCTCTCGTCCCAGTCGCAAGAGCATCGCTTCCTTACACTGTAAAACACGATATGCCACATCCCGGATGGAACGGGAAACACGGATCGCAGAGTTGTCCCGCAAATATCGGCGGACTTCCCCGGCGATCATGGGAACACCGTATGTGGAAAAACGCACCTGTTTTCCCGGATCAAAATTGGAAATGGCCTTCATCAGGCCGATACATCCCACCTGAAACAAATCGTCGGGATTTTCGCCCCGTTTGTCAAAACGCTGTATGACCGAAAGCACCAGTCGCAAATTGCCTTCGATCAGTTGTTGTCGGGCGTTTTCGTCGCCCTCTTTTGCTTGCAAAAGCAGACCATCCATCTCTTTTTGGGATAAAACCTTCAGCCGGGCGGTATTCACACCGCAAATCTCTACTTTGCCCTGCATGATATTCCTCCTGCAAGTGTAAATTCTACCTTTACAGTATTTCCCGGCAGGAAGAAAACATACCGGCGAAATTTGTGGAATATTCACAAAAAATATAGGCTGAAATGGCGAAACGGAGGGTGTGAGAGGGGAGTGATTCACGGATTTGTCAACTTTTTCACGATAAAATTACAAAAAAGTGCCGGGTAACAGCGGCGACATAACTCGAAATATGCCCGTATTTTTCCCGTTGTTTTTATAGAAAAAATTGGATTTTCTCCCGGTCGCGGTTGGGGAGAAAAATGTTAATCTTGTTGATAACTATGAGTTTTTAACAGTTTCCACAGGTTTTTCCACAAGGGGGAAAAGTGTGGGGATAAAATATATCAGTTTACATAAAACCTACGCCTGATATTTCTTATTTTGCAATTTTTTAGGGCATAATCATTTCGCCGATACCCCTGCTGAACGGCGAAAAATTACCCCTTGACAGAGGTTGCAGCCATAAAATCTGAATTTTTCACGGATTTTTTAAAAAAAGGTATTGATTTTATGAGAAAGTCGCGTTATAATGGGTAAACGCATGAGCATAAAACGATGAATAGGAGGTGTGATTCATGCCCAACATCAAGTCCTCTAAGAAGGATGTTATCCGTTCCAAAGTTGCTTATGAGAAGAACAAGGCTGACAAGTCCGAAATGAAGACTGTCATCAAGAAGTTCGAGTCTGCTCTGGAGTCCGGCGACCGTGCTGTTGCTGAGAATGCTTACAAGCAGGCTGTCGTGATCGTTGACAAGGCTGTCAACAAGGGTATTCTGCACAAGAACACTGCTGCCCGTAAGAAGAGCAGCATGACCCTGCGGCTGAACAAGCTGGCCTGATTTCTCTGAAAATATCTCCTTCCGAGCAGAGCTTGGAGGGAGTTTTTTCATTTTATTGACTTTGAGGGCGTTGTCATATAAAATAATTCTGTTATATTTGAAATTTTGAGAAGGGGGATTTTCCATGAGCGAAAAACTCCAGCGTAAATACGGCTTGTTCACTGCCATTTGCATGGTGGTGGGTATTGTCATTGGCTCCGGCGTGTTTTTTAAAGCAAAGGATATTTTGGAGATGACGGGAGGCAATATGCCTCTGGGTATTCTGGCATGGCTGATCGGCGGTGCCATTATGCTTGTGTGCCTTTTAACCTTTTCTTTCATGGGTCAGAAATATGAACGGGTAGGCGGTCTTGTGGACTATGCAGAGGCCACCGTCGGCCCGAAATACGGCTATATGATGGGCTGGTTTTCCGCAACGGTCTATTTCCCCGGTATGACCTCGGTTCTTGCCTGGGTCTCTGCCATGTATACCATGGTGTTTATCCAGTCTGCGTTTCCAACCATGGAACTGGGAGATCCGGTTGCCGGTTCCCATACCATGGCACTGACTTTGTTTTATCTGTGTATATCCTACGGCATCAATTCTCTTTCCCCGAAGCTGGCCGGTAAATTCCAAACCAGCACCACGGTGATCAAAATGATCCCGCTGGCACTG
>JAZRRA010000122.1:0-18103 GCA_045650305.1 Faecousia sp. | reverse complement strand
CCCAATAAACGAAAATTTACCGTATAACGCAATCGGTATCGTACTTTGGTGTCATCCTGAGCGACCAGCGGGAGTCGAAGGATCTTCGCACTGACATGAAATGATAACACCATAGAAAATGGATAGATTCTTCGATTCGCTCCGCTCACTCAGAATGACACAGTGACTTGATAGTGTAAGCGTCGATTTTAGCTATCCGTTATCGTAGGATAAACAAAAATTTAGCCTATTAACGAAAACCGCTTGCAATAAGTAAAAAAGTGAGGGCGAAAACCCTCACTTTTGTTTTATGGATTCAGCAGGAAATCCACTTCCTGCACCACCTGACCGTCGATAACATAGCGACGGCAAACCCGGCGGCTGATACCGCACACAAATTCATAATTGAAAGAACCGGCAACCTCTGCAATTTCCTCCATCGTAATGGTTTCCTGCCCGTCTGTTCCCACCAGCGTAACCTTGTCACCCACTGCGGTTTCCGGAATATGGGTCACATCCACCATCATTTGGTCCATACATACCCTTCCTAAAATAGGGGCCTTTTTTCCATGGATCAGCACATAAAACCGGGAAGAAAGACTGCGGCGGTAGCCATCGGCATACCCCACCGGAATGGTCGCCACCCGGGTAGGCTTTTGGGTCACATAAGTGCCACCATAACTGATCTCCCGGCCCGCCGGCAGGGTTTTCACATGGGAAACACGGCTACACCAACTCATCGCCGGGGTCAGATCCAGCAGTTCAGGGGAAACCTCATCGCTGGGATACAAACCGTAAGTTACGATGCCGGAACGCACCATATCATAATGGTTTTCAAAATTCATAATGCCGGCGGAATTATCCATGTGATAGATCTTAGGATGGATCCCCCGCACCTTCAGCATTTGACAAAATTGTTGGAATAAGGCACTTTGATTCCGAGAACGATCCAGATCTGCACAATCGGCCGTAGCAAAATGGCTGAAAAGACCTTCGATCTCAATATGCTCCAATTCCCCGATCTTGCCACAAATGTCCGCATCTTCCTCCGTCACCTGAAAGCCGATCCGGCTCATGCCCGTATCCACCGCCAGATGGCAGGGGGACACTACGCCCTTTTCCTTTGACTGACGGTCAAGCTCCACAGCATCATCATAGGAAAAAATCGTGGGGCGGATGCCGTTACCCACCAATTTGGGAAATACCGAAACGGGGGCGTGACCCAAAATCAGGACTGGTGTATCAATGCCGCAGTTTCGCAGTTCCAACGCCTCGGAAATGGAAGAAACCCCGAAAAAGGGACATTCCTTCTGCAAAAGCTGTGCCACACGGACAGCACCGTGACCGTACGCATCCGCCTTAATCACCGCCATTACCGGCACTCCGACTTTTTGGCAGACATTCCGATAATTTTCCAGGATGGCATCTAAATTGATTTTCACATAGTTATTTCGTTCCATGTAAAATACATCTCCAAAGATAATCTGCACATACTATATCATATTACTGGCAAAATGTAAAGTTGACAGAACTACCCCTCTATGATATAATCCTTCCCGACAACTTCATACCCATTTTGTGGCAGATATGGCCGGTGGCTATATTTGCTGAACAAGATAATCGGGTGAAAATCCCGAACGGTACCGCCGCTGTAAATGCTAAGACGATTTGGATTCAGGTGAAAACCGGTCACTGGAGAAATCCGGGAAGGCTTCCATCATCGTCGCCGGGCTTGTATCCCCCCCGAAAGGCATAAGTCAGAAGACCTACAAAATGGTTGTTTCTCCCTTCTTTGCGGTCAACGAAGAAGTTTGTCACGGAAAATCGGCCGTGGCACCTGTTTTTTAGGTGCCACGGTACTTTACTTTTTGGAGGAAATCAATATGAAAAAATGGAAAATCGTAATCGCGGTCGTCGCTTTGGTGCTGGTGGCCGCCCTGATGCTGGGCATCTATTGGCTGACCCGCAACGGCAAGCACATGCTTGGCAGCAAAGACATTACCGTCACCGTGGTTTATGCGGATGGAACGGACAAGGTATTTACCTATCACACCGATGCGCAGTTTTTAGGCACTGTGCTGACCGAAAGCGGTTTGGTGGAAGGGGATCAGGGTGCTTACGGACTGTATATTAAGAAAGTGGACGGTCATCGGGCTGTCTACGAGCTGGACCAGGCCTACTGGCAGGTTTTCGTGGGTGAAGAAGCGGCCATGACCGGTGCAGATCAGATCGAATTGCACGACGGCGACAGCTTTAAGCTGGTATATACCCATGCGTAAACATATCTCGCTGCGGGAAATTGCACTTTTTGGGATACTGGGTGCTTTGACATTTTCCGGAAAATTTGCCATGTCGGCACTGTTTAACATCGAGCCGGTCTCTTTATTTGTTATGCTGTTTGCCGTAACCCTGGGCAAAAAATGTATTTACCCCATCTATATTTATATTGCGATGGAGTTTCTCATTTTCGGACTAAACCTTTGGTCCGTCAATTATCTGTATATTTGGCTGATTTTGGCGATTGCCGCATTTTTGATGCGGGATGTGCAGCATCCCGCGGCGTGGGCAGTGCTGTCCGGCGGATTCGGATTATTATTCGGCCTTTTCTGCACCCCGGTTTATCTGATCGTGGAAGGCTGGCGGTATGCCCTTGCCTGGTGGATTAACGGCTTTTTGGCAGATATTCTCCACTGCTGCGGCAATTTCTTCATCGCATTTTTTCTGTTTGTGCCATTACGGAAACATTTTACCCGGCTTTGCCGCGATTTTTGTAAAAAAAGCTGATTTCACAGAAAAAAGATTGACTTTATTCTTGTAAAATGGTATCCTAACCAATATGCCTACAAAGGACAAAAGTTTTTCACAGAAATACGATTGTCTGAATTCAGGAGGAACAATATGGAAAAAGATACCTTGCAAATTTTGATCGCTATGATCATTTACATGGCGGCAGTCGTGGTGATCGGAATTGTGTTCGCCAAACGAGCCAACAAAAATTCCGAGTCTTATTTCTTAGGCGGCCGTACCTTAGGCCCCTGGGTCACAGCTATGAGTGCGGAAGCATCGGATATGAGTGGCTGGCTTTTGATGGGTCTGCCCGGTGTTGCATACTGGTGCGGTCTTGCGGATGCTTTCTGGACCGCTTTGGGTCTGGCATTCGGTACATACTTAAACTGGCTGTTGGTTGCTAAGCGTCTGCGTCGTTACAGCGAACGGGCCGGTAATGCCATTACTTTGCCGGAATTTTTCTCCAACCGTTTCCACGAGAAGAAAAAGACCATCATGTTCCTGGCAGCGGTTTTTATTTTGGTGTTCTTCACCGCCTACGCTGCAAGCTGTTTTGTCACCTGCGGCAAACTGTTCTCCACCTTGTTTGGTGCTGACTATATGCTCATGGTCATCGTCGGTGCAGTCTTTGTGCTGGCATATACCATTTTGGGTGGTTTCCTGGCAGAAAGTGCCTCCGACTTCATGCAGTCTATCGTCATGATCGTAGCACTGACCGTCATCGTCACTTTGGGTGTGATCACCGCAGGCGGCTTTGATGCCGTGGTGACCAATGCACAAAAGCTCCCCGGATTCCTGGAATTCTTCGGAATCGCCAATCCTTTGATGAACGAGTACGGTCTGCAAGAGGTTACCGTTGTGGGTATCCCCCTCTTCGGCGAACCCTCCGAATATGGCCTGCTTACCATCTGCTCCACCATGGCTTGGGGTCTGGGCTACTTCGGTATGCCCCAGGTTCTGCTTCGATTCATGGCTATCCGCGCAGAAAAGGATTTGAAGCGTTCCCGTTGGATCGCTATGGTTTGGGTTGTGATCTCCCTGGCCGTTGCCGTGTTTATCGGTATCGTAGGTCGTCAGATCTTCCCCAGCGCGCACCTGACCAAATCTGATGCAGAAAACATCTTCATCACCATGTCCACTTCCTCCCTGCCTCCCATTATCGCAGGTTTCGTTATGGCCGGTATTTTGGCCGCTACCATCAGTTCTTCCGACTCCTATCTGCTGATCGCCGCCTCTGCATTTGCCAAAAATGTATTCCAGGGCATTTGCAAGAAGAACGCAAGCGACAAGCAGGTCATGGTAGTTTCCAGAATCACTCTGCTGGTGCTGACTGCCATCGGTGTGGTACTGGCTATGGACGAAAGCAGCATTATCTTCGAGATCGTTGCCTTCGCATGGGCAGGTTTCGGTGCTACCTTCGGACCGCTGATGCTGTTCAGCCTTTTCTGGAAGCGTGCCAACAAGGCCGGTGCAATCGCCGGTATGGTCAGCGGTGCCGGTATGGTGTTCTTGTGGAAGCTGGTCATCAGCAAGCTGGGCGGTATCTTCGCCATCTATGAGCTGCTGCCTGCATTCTTGTTCTCCAGCCTGTGCATTGTGGTGGTATCCCTGATCACCAAAGCACCCTCCGACGAGATCCTTGCCGACTTTGAAGCTGTCCGTTTGGGCGGTGGCGAAGAGGCAGAGCCGGAAGAAACTATGGAAGATGTTACGGAAGAAGCCGAAGCATTCGAAGAATCCGTCAGCGTCATGACAGAAGAATAAATTAGCAAAGAGCCGTTGCATTTTGCAACGGCTCTTCAGTCTGTCAAAAAAGTATTTTTTGACAGACTGCCAGAGGTCAAAGAAGCACCAAAGACAAGCAACTCGACCCCGAAGTGTATATAAATACTCGAGAGGGGAGAGTTGTGCAGGAAGGCAAAAACTCTTGCATTGCAAGGATTTTCTGCTTTCAAACATTCATTCAGGTAAAACTGTTTTGAATATCACAATAAAATCAGAACCTCCAAGCCGATAATCTGTTTTTGCCGGTTTGGGGGTTCTTTGACACTCTGAAGAGCCGTTGCAGAATGCAACGGCTCTTATCATAAAAAAGACACCTGAAAAATCAGGTGTCTTTTTTAGTCAGATCTCTTTATACATGGCACCGGCATCGTCCTTACGAACATTGTCGGCCACCTGAACCACTTCCACCGCTACGGTACGAGTACCTAAGGTGATCTCAATTCGGTCACCGGGCTTTACCTCATAGCTGGCCTTGGCCACCTTTCCGTTTACCGAAATGCGGCCATTATCGCAGGCTTCATTGGCAACGGTGCGACGCTTGATGAGCCGGGAAACTTTCAGGTACTTATCCAGTCGCATCTTACTTAGCGATGGCGTCCTTCAGAGTCTTGCTTGCCTTGAAAGCAGGCAGCTTGGTAGCGGGGATCTGGATGGTTTCCTTGGTACGGGGGTTGCGGCCTACGCGAGCCTCACGAGTCTTAACCTCGAAAATGCCAAAGCCGGAAACATTCACCTTGTCGCCATTAACCAGGCTCTCAGTGATGCTATCGATGGTGGCGTTGACAACCTTCTCGGCGTCCTTCTTAGTCAGGCCGGTCTTAGCGGCAACAGCTGCGATGAGTTCAGTCTTGTTCATAATTTTTAACCTCTTTTCCAAAGTTTTGGTACTTTACAATAACATACTTTTCAAAAAAATGCAAGTATTTTTACCAATTTTTTTACATTTTCAACAACTTCGCCAGTTTCTCACCCTTGGGCAGGAGCAAACAATCCTCCCGGGTAATGGCACGGGTCAGAACCACACCTACCACATAAACCACTGCACCCACTGCAATGGGGATGCCGCACAGCAGGAGGTTGCCGGTAATGCCCGCAAGGTTTACCAGTACCCAATAACAAGCATATACAAGGACACCCATGATACCTGCCGGGATCAAAGAACGCAGCAGATTTTTCAGCAGTGCCGGTTTTTGGGGTACGGTATAACGAATAGAGATCAGATTCAAAACCGCAATTCCCAGATAGCATCCCAATGCACTGATGGGTACACCCATAATGCCCAAATTGGGGTTGCTGCTGAGAATGTAAATGGCCACCAACTTTGCCACACCGCAGATCAGGGTGTTGATCACCGGGATATGGGATTTTCCGTGGGACTGCAACAGCACATTGGTGAACATCACCGTGGAGTACAAAAATACGGATACGCCCAGCATACTTAAGATCTCCGTGGCAAGCACCAGCTTTTCCCCGGTATAGCCGCCCAAAAGTCCCATCACCGGTCCTGCCAAAATAGCAAGACCCACGGCACAGGGAGCTGCCAGCAAACCGGTGATTCTGGCGGCGGATTCCTCGGTGCTTTTCACGCCCTTTTCATCCCCTAAGGTCAGGCAAGCTGTGATCGCCGGCAGGACGCTGGTGTTGATAGGGATGATGAAGGAGCAAGGCATATTAAAGATCGTATAACCGAAATTATAGATACCGTTCAGGCTGGACGCCATCAAATTATAGTGTTCTGCGGGGGTATAGTCCTTCAGGGCGGTTACTTCTTCGCTTAAAATAGGAATCAGCTGACCCTGATACTGACCTGCCTCCAAAAGCTCGGCGATCTGCTTCATATAGATGCCGATCTCCAGCACATTCAGCAGTTGCAGACCGGCAGATCCAATGGTAATGGGAACTGCGATGGCCAACAGCTTTCCTGCGGTATGGTGGAAGGAATCCACAGCCTCCGTAGAAGGTGCCAAATTTTGATAGGCAGGACGGAAGGTATGCTTCAGGTAGATTGCCGACACGCCGCAACTGACGGTGACGCCCAAAATCGCACCACCGGCGGCCCAGGCAATGCTGGAGGTGGCCTTCATAATGGCATAAGCCGCCAAAAGGCCTACCACCAATTTACAAAAGGCTTCCAACACCTGGCTGGTAGAGGTGGGCACCATGTTCCCCTGACCCTGGAAAAAGCCACGATAGGAGGACAAAAATCCCATCAGCAAGGCACAAGGTGCCAGACACAAAATGGATGCCCAGGCATCCGGCTGACCCATTTGATCTGCCAGCCAGTTGCAAAGCACCATCATAACAAGGGTACATACCAGGCCCAATCCTAAATACAACGCCCGTGCCACTTTATAGATCTGCCGCACACGATTGCTCTGACCCAAAGAATAGGCCTGGCTGATCATGCGGCTCATGGCAATGGGCAGTCCCGCAGTGGAAACGGTCAAAAGCAAGGTGTAGATCTGGTAGGCAGTGTTAAAATAGCTGAATCCCACATCGCCGATGATGTTCCGAAGGGGGATCTTATAAACCGCACCGATGACCTTGACAATGGCAACCGCCAAAGCAAGAAGTGCCGCACCTTGCAGGAAATTTTGTTTTTTGGGTTGCTGTGACATAGCTTACTCCTTTTCCTCAAACAGACGGTGCATGGCATAGCCGGTCAGCTCCTCCACCGCTGCTTTCAGGTCGATGGTGGGGAATTGTCCGTTTTGATAGAGGATCTTGCCCCGTACCATGGTCATGGCCACATCGCCGCCCTTGGCACTGAACACCAAACCGTTCATCACATTATGACAAGGGATCAGGTGGGGAGCAGAGAAATCCACCAACACAATATCTGCATCCATACCGACTTTCAGCATGCCGCAGGTATCGCTTCTGCCCTGGGCTCTTGCACCGCAGACGGTTGCCATCATCAGCATAGCGGCGGCCGGCATGGCAGCAGGATCACCGCCGGCGGTACGCTCCGCCATGGCGGCACCACGCATCACTTCAAACATATCCAAATTGCCACATTCCAAAGCACCGCCCGTACCCAACGCCACATTCATGCCGGCCTTCACCGACTTGGCAATGGGGGTGCAAGGGATACCGGCTTTGGCGTTTGCCAAAGGGGTGGCAACCGCAGAAACTTTCTTTTTACCCAAAACAGCCCGTTCTTCCTGGGAAAGGGCATTGCAACCTGCGGCAGTGGCAGGCACACGGAAGAAATGATGGCAATTCAACAATTCTCCGGAACCCAGTCCGGTTCTGTCCTGAGAATCTTCTTCCTCTGCGGCAGTTTCTGCCAGGTGAAGCTGGATACCCAGACCTTTTTCTTCACAGTAGGCAGCAAGGCCTTCCCAAAGCTGATGGTTGCTGGTATAAGGGCTGAGGATACCGCCGTCGATCTTAATTCGGCCATCCTCATAATTATGCCATTTTTCTGCCACCCGGCACAGTTCCTGACATTGGGGATCGGTTTCAAAATCGAAGTCCTCGCAATCGTTGATATAACGATAGGCAGAAAGGGCAATATTGGCTTTGATACCGGCCTCCGCCACAGCTTCCGCGGTGGCATCGGGGAAATAATAAAGATCGGAAACAGAGGTAATGCCGAAACGAACACACTCGGCAATAGCCAGTGTCGCCGCGGCTTTCGCGATGCGGCGATCCATTTTGTCCTCTTTGTACAATTGGGTCTCCAAAGCCTGGGCCCGATTTTCATCGTCCAGCAGATTACGCAGAACGGTGGTCGCCATGTGAGTATGGCAATTTACAAGACCGGGGATGGCAACCATGCCGGTACCGTCAATGATGGTATCCGGCATTTCTTTCGGCGCATCTTTGGTGATAGAAAGGATTTTTCCCTCCGAAATTGCCAAATATGCACCAAACAGCACATCCATTTGTTCATTCATGGTCACAACCGTGACATTGGAAATCAGGGTATCCAAAAAAACACTTCCTTTTTTATGCAAAACAAGCGTATTCATGCGTAGGGAAGGCATAAATCCATTCCCTGCGATAATATATAAATTCTCCTTAATTTTTCTGGGGTATCAGCAATCTCTCAGCAGATCGCAGAAAGTCTTTTTCTGCTCTAAGACGGAATCGAATTGCTGGATATACTGCTCCGGGAATTTGGGGTTATTAAACCGCTCCAATCGGTTTTCCCCCAGGATGATCTTGCTCATACCGCCGCCTCCCAGAGAAAGGATGGGATGCAGTTCTTCCATCATGTAGATATTATATAGGCAGTCCCGTCCATCCCGGCTCCAGCCGATATTTTCGTAGTTACCTGCCATGTATTTCTGCCGGTACAGATAATAGGGGGCATATCCTGCCTGGGATAATTTTTCCCGACTGTATCGGAGCATTTGGGAAACTTCCTGACGGGAGGGAAGCTTTTCCCGATTTTCAAACAAATCCGCACCCTTTTTCAGTGCCAGGGTATGCACCGTAATATTGGCAGGATTCAAAGAAAGCAGGGTATCCAGACTGGCCCGGAAGCCTTCTGCACTGTCACCGGGCAAACCGGCGATCAGATCCATGTTAATATCCTGAAATCCTACATCCTGTGCTTCCGCATATATGCGGATAACATCCTCTGCCGTATGGGGGCGGCCGCAAGCTGCCAGCACCGAATCTACCATGGTTTGGGGGTTAATGCTGATGCGATTGGCACCGCCTTTTTTGATAACTTCCAGTTTTTCCCGGGTCAGGGTATCGGGGCGACCTGCCTCCACAGTAAATTCCATGCAGCGGCTTAAGTCAATATGACTATTGACTGCACGCAGCAGGATTTCCATTTGAGAAGCAGACAAAGTGGTAGGTGTGCCGCCACCAATATACAAAGTACGCACCGTTTTTCCGGATTCCGAAAGCAGCTTGCCGGTAACCTCGATTTCCTCCAAAAGCTTTTGGAAATATTCCTCCAGCAAGGCCTTTTTCTTGCCCACAGTACGGCTGACAAAACTACAATAGCTACATCTTGTGGGACAGAACGGGATGCCGATATACAGAGAAATATCCTGCTTTTCCATTTGCTCCACCGCACGCACCGTAGCCTCCGAGCAGGAAAGTGCCAGCTTCCGTCGCGTGGGACTGACATAGTATTCCTCTTTCAAAAGAGCATCGGCAGATAGGGAAGTCCCCCCCTCCAAAAGATGCTTGGTAGAGATCTTGGTGGGGCGTACACCTGCCAACGCACCCCATGCAGGGTATTCCGGCAGATGGGGAAGTGCGGCTTCAAAATAACTTTGCCGCAGGCAACGGTAAAAAGCCGGTGTGGAATCATCCTTCACCGCCAATTGACGGCTGCCGGTGGTAACCTTGTCCCCAATGGTGATCTTGGTATGAAAAAATATGGTTTTGGGTGCCCGATGAACCGCACTGATGGCAGTACCCTGGGCATCTACCCCAAACAACGCCATTTGCAGTTGTTCCACCTGATAGCGGCTGTTGTGGGACATGAGGATCAGTTCCATAATCGGCTCCTTATCGCATATAAGGGTTATATTGTTTTTCGGCGGAGAGTTTGGTTGCCTCTCCGTGACCGGGATAAACGGTGTAATCGATTTCCAACCCCTTCAATCGGGCAAGGGAATTGGCCATATCCCCCCAATTCCCCAGGGGAAAATCTGTTCTGCCACAAGAACCGGCAAATAAAGTATCACCGGCAAACAGAGCATCCTCGCAAAGCAGGCATACAGAACCGGGGGTATGTCCGGGGGTATGGAGTATACGCAGATTAAGTCCAGCCAGGGAAAGGATGTCACCCTCTGCGTAGCTATTGGTATAGCACAGCGGTCCGGCGGTCATAGCTTCCGGCAGACGGCAATCGGCAGGACATAAGTAAATATCACAATCGGTTTGGGCAAAAATATCCCGAACCCCACCCACATGATCAAAATGACCGTGGGTCAGCAAGATGGCACGCAGTGTTTTTCCCAGTGCCTGCACCCGATCCAACACCCGTTTGGGCTCATAACCGGGATCGATCACCAGACATTCCCTGCTGTCCTGGGAGTGGAGAATGTAACAATTGGTTTCATAGTCGCCTAAAATCAGGGTTTCTATGTTCAGCATAGTTACCACCTCAAAAAATAAAAATTGAGAATGAAAAATTCCTCTGATAAATGGAAATTTGATACTCGCAGCACAAATTTTGCATTATGCATTTTACCCATGTCTGGGTGTATCCATAAGCTGATCCGTATCTAAGATCAGGGTCACCGGGCCGTCGTTGACGGAGGCAACCTGCATATCCGCACCGAATTGACCGTGCTGGGGCGGATAACCCAGTTCTTCACAGCAGGCAAGGAAATACTCATACAATTCGTTGCCCAATTGGGGATTCGCCGCATCGGTAAAGCTGGGACGACGCCCCTTGCGGCAATTGCCATACAAGGTAAACTGGCTCACCACCAGCACCTGGCCACCCACATCCGCCAGGCTTTTGTTCATTTTTCCGTTTTCGTCCTCGAAAACACGAAGCCCCAAAGCCTTTTCACACAGATACCGGCATTTTTCTTTGGTATCCTCCGGGCCTACACCCAAAAGGATCAAAAATCCCTGACCGATAGAACCAACGACCTGTCCTCCGATCTCCACAGAGGCGGATCGCACTCTTGTCAGTACCGCTCGCATACCGTTGCTCCTTTCCGGTCAATTCTGGCCGCGGCGAGAGCCTACCACATCCCGAATGTTCAGCAAACGAGTGCGGATAGAATCCAGCTCCGACACATTTTTTACTTCAAAACGGATGGTAAACACACTTCTGCCACCAGGCAGATCCTTGCCGAACAGCTCCTTCACCCGCACACGGGCGGCAGTCATGGTAGTTGCCACATCCAAAAGCAGTGCGTCACGGGTGATACAATCCAGCTCCAATGTAGTCTCAAAGGGTTGTTCATCCTGGGTCGCCCAGCGGACACGCACCCAACGGGCGGCCTGCTGGGGATCATCCCGATGGACAGTATTGGGACAGTCGGCACGGTGAATGGAAACACCAAAGCCCTTGGTAATAAAGCCCACAATGGCATCACCGGGAACGGGGGTACAGCAACGGGAGAACTTGATCATGCAGGAATCAATATCTTCCACGATCACACCGTTGACTGCATGGCGATTTTGTTTTATTTCCTCCGGATTCAGTTTCAGAGGATTCTTTTCTGTTTCCTTTGTCTTGACCGCACGGTTAATATCGTCACGGATACGACCCACTGCCTTGGTGGCAGTAAGACCGCCGTAACCGATGGCGGCAAACATATCATCCCAATTATCAAAGGACAACTTTTTCAGCAGATGGGGTTCCAGTTCCGGATCGGTGAGGGCAGAAAGGGGCAATAACAGCCGCTTCATTTCTGCCTCGAAGCTGCTCTTTCCGTGCAGCACATTTTCTTCCCGTTTTTCCTTTTTGAACCACTGCTTGATCTTGGTTCTGGCCTGGTTGGATTTACAAATATTCAGCCAGTCACGGCTGGGACCCTTTGCGGCTTTGGAGGTGATAATTTCCACAATATCGCCGTTTTGCAAAGCCGTATCAATGTTGCAAATACGGTTATTGACCTTAGCACCTACCAACGCATTACCCACGCCGGAGTGGATGGCATAGGCAAAATCGATGGGTGTGGAACCGGCAGGCAGGGATACGATCTTACCCTTGGGGGTAAAGACGAACACCTCGTCGTCGAACATATCGATTTTCAACGAGGAAACATAGTCCTCCGCATCCGTATCCTGCTGGCTTTCCAGCAAGCGACGCACCCATTCAAAGTCTTTTTCGTTACCCTCGCCGGAGCCCTGCTTATATTTCCAGTGGGCGGCGATACCGTATTCCGCAGTCTGGTGCATATCCCAGGTTCGGATCTGCACTTCAAAGGGAATACCCTGGGTGCCGATAACGGTGGTATGCAAACTCTGGTACATATTGGGCTTCGGGGTGGAAATATAATCCTTGAAACGCCCCGGCACCAGATTGAAAAGGTCATGGACATGGCCCAGCACATTGTAACAGTTGGGGATCGAATCCACGATCACACGGAAGGCATAAATATCATACAGCTCGTCGATCTTCTTGCCCTGCAATTGCATTTTGCGGTATATAGAATAAACGTGCTTGATGCGACCGTAGGTGGTATTATGGATGCCCATATCCGACAGACGATCCTTCACCCGATCCTGAATGGTGTGCATGAAGGCTTCATCCTGCTCCTTGTGTGCTTGCAGATAGGACATAATGGATTCATAGGCCGCAGGATCCAGATAACGCAGGGCAATATCTTCCAGCTCCCATTTGATCTTCTGCATACCAAGACGGTGTGCTAAGGGGGCATAGATGTCCATGGTCTCCCGACATTTGGAGATCTGCTTTGCCGGTGTCTGATACTGCATGGTACGCATATTATGCAGACGGTCGGCAATCTTGATCAGCACCACCCGAATGTCCTTAGACATGGCCATGAACATTTTACGGAGGTTTTCCATCTGCTGCTCTTCCGAGCTGGAGAAATTGGCACGGGTCAGTTTGGTGACACCTTCCACCAGTTCTGCGGCGGTAGTGCCAAATATTTTGGCGATCTCATCGAAGGATGCATCCGTATCTTCAATGCAATCGTGAAGCAACGCACCCAAAATGGCATCGGTATCCAAACCGATCTCCGCTACGATCTCCGCAACCGCCAGGGGATGGATAATATAGGGAGAACCATCTTTGCGTTTTTGATCCTTATGCTTATCCCGTGCGTATTCCACCGCACGGTCGATCAGGGTCATATCCACACCAGGCATACACCGGTTGATGGTTTGATACATGGCACCGTAGTGCTCAGCAAAGCTTTCCATAATTTATTGCTCCTTTGCAGATACCAATCTCTGCATAGTTTGACTTTCATTTAAGTCCCGCTTTTCCTGATTGGGCAAGAGGGTAATCACCAAACTGCTGCCTGCACGATGGGTCTTGATCAGATCCACATCGGCAAAAATATCCAGGCAGGTCAGCATTTGGGCAAGGGTCATGGGCTTATCGGACCAGCGGACGATCTTCCGGCACAAACAAAGGGGATTTTCCTTCATCTCACCGGTACAGAATTTTGCCAAATACCGCCATACCAACGCCAGGGTTTCCCGATGGGGCAAAAGACGGCTTGCATCTTCGGCAGTCAGGCGATTTTCCCGCAACGCAGTATAGGGTGCGGTTTCCCAGGAACATTCTGCCCGACAACTGGGGCGTATATCCAAAAGGTTCATCTGCACACTGCGACTTCCCCGAAATTCATTGATCTGGGGATAAAATGCCACATCTACCAGATCTCCCGGTACAATGCCGGCACTGTCCGGCGTGGCAGAAAAATAGATAGCCTGAATGGACTGGCGACCGGCACGAAGTTGCAGTCGCATATGTTTACCGCCGCCAACCTGACTGGTTTTCTCCACCGTCAGTTGCTCCATTACCAGCACCGGGCGGTTACAGCCGTTACCGCAAGGCTCCAACACGGAAAGAGAATCAATATTTCCCAAAGTCATCAATTCCGGGGTTATGTAGCAATCGCAGGCAAGCTGGGTACGGGGAATATCGGAGGCATAATAGGTTTCTGCCAAACGGCAAATTTCCCGACGAAATTCCGGGATCTGATCCCGATGGATGGTAAAGCCTGCGGCCAATTCGTGTCCGCCATAGCTTTCCAGCAGTTTTTTCAGGGTGGTCAGGGAGGCGAACAGATTAAATCCGCCGTAACTGCGGGAACTGGCCTTGCCATGCTCCCCATCCAGACAGATCAGGAAGGTGGGACAGCAGTATTCCTCCGCGATGCGGCTGGCTACAATGCCCACAACGCCCTGATGCCAGCTTTCCTCAGCCAGCACGATAGCCTGGGGCGTATGGTCTTTGGGCAGCATTTCCACAGCCTGCTCGTAAATTTCTGCCTCCACAGCCTGCCGCTGGCGATTCAGCTCGCACAGTCCGGCAGCCACGACCTTGGCTCTGGCGCTGTCATTTGTCAAAAACAGCTCCACTGCCAATTCAATTTGACCGATACGGCCGGCTGCATTGATCCGGGGTGCCAGAATATACCCCACAGAGGTGGCAGTCAGGGAAAGGGGATCGCAGTTACATTGGTGCATCAGTGCCAAAAGGCCGGGACGGCGGGTATGCCGCAGAGATTCCAGACCCCGGCTGACAAACAGACGGTTCTCCCCCTGCAAAAGCATGACATCTGCCACAGTACCCAGGCAAACCATATCCGCATAGTCCGAAAGCACCTGATTTTGACTGCCGCATATCGCAGAAGCCAGTTTGAAGGCGACGCCGACACCGGAAAGGTTTTGGTGAGGATAGCTGCAGTCGGGGCGATGAGGATCCAACACCGCCAGGGCATTGGGAAGCATTTCCTTACATTCGTGGTGATCGGTAATGATCAGGTCGATACCCAGTTTCTTGCAAAGCCGGGCTTCCTCGATGGCGGTAATACCGCAATCCACGGTGACGATCAGTTTCACACCTTCCCCAAAAAGCTGACGAATGGCGATCTCATTCAGGCCGTAGCCTTCCTCCAGACGACCGGGGATATAGGGGATCGCGTCACCACCCTGAAAGCGTAAAAAATCCGTCAGCAGGCAGGTGGCGGTAATGCCATCCACATCGTAGTCGCCGAAAACAGCAATCTTCTCCCGTTTTTCCAGTGCGATCCGGATACGGGATACCGCTTTCGCCATGTCGGTCATCAAAAAGGGGTCGTGCATTTGGCAGTCACAGCAAAGATACTGCTCTGCCTGCTGGGGTGTATGGATTCCACGGGAGGCCAACACCATGGAAACCAAAGGGGCATATCCGGCCCCGGCAAGGGCATTTACATCATTCTGATCCGGCCTCGTCACATTCCAAATTCCGTATTTCAAAGCATAACACATCCATTTTATTATCTTTTCCAACCATTATAACAAATATATTAACTCAGCACAATACTTCTTCTGCATTTTATATAAAAATTAAGGTATATTCCCCTGTCTGCCTAACAAAAAAGTGCCATTATAAGCAAAACAAACGGGATTGGAAAGATCAATCCTTCCAATCCCGACTCAGAATGACACCAAAACGGTTGGGCATCCCGGCAAAAAGTAGTGTTTCGAGATACTCGGTCACTGTTGATTTTTCAGTTTTTCTGCCTGATCGGCAGTAGCCAGTCCGTCGATGATCTCATCGATCCCACCGTCCATGACCGCATCGATCTTATAAAGTGTCAGGCCGATCCGATGGTCTGTCACACGCCCCTGAGGGAAATTATAGGTACGGATCCGCTCATTACGCATACCCGTTCCCACCTGACTGCGACGCATACCGGTGACCTGGGCATCCTGCTTTTCCTGCTCGATCTCGTACAGCTTGGATGCCAGCATCCGCATACATTTTTCCCGGTTCTGGATCTGACTGCGTTCTTCCTGACAAGCCACCACAATACCGGAGGGCTTGTGGATCAGGCGAACGGCAGAGCTGGTCTTATTCACGTGCTGGCCACCGGCACCGCTGGCACGGTAAACCTGCATTTCAATATCGGCTGGGTTTATCTGCACATCCACTTCTTCCATTTCCGGTAAAACCGCCACAGTAGCGGTAGATGTGTGAACACGGCCACCGGATTCCGTTTCCGGCACACGCTGGACGCGATGGACACCGGATTCGTATTTCAGTCGGGAATATGCACCCCGGCCATTGATAATGAAGTCCGCTTCCTTCACACCGCCCAATTCGGTTTCGTTGTAATTCATCAGCTCGATCTGCCAGCCTTTTTGTGCCGCATACATGGAGTACATCCGGAACAAACTGTGGGCAAACAAGGCACTTTCTTCACCGCCGACGCCACCGCGGATCTCCACGATCACACTTTTGTCATCGTTGGGATCTTTGGGCAGCAGCAAAATCTGCAACTGCTTAAACAGCCGCTCTTTTTCTTCCTTTGCCTCCTGGAAGGTCTGTTGACACAGCTCCTTCATTTCCGGATCACCCATCAGTTCCTGGGCATCCTCCATATCCCGAACAGCCTGATTGTAGGCGTGATATGCCTCTACAATCGGCTCCAAATCATTTCGTTCCCGTAAAATGGCGGCAGCCTTTTTGGGGTCGTTGTAAAAATCCGGTTGTTCCGAACGGGCACAAAGTTCCTCAAAATGTCCTACCACAGCCTGCAATTTATTCAGCATAGGCTCTCTCCCTTATGTTTTCTTGATAAACCGCTCTTTGCATTTGGGGCAGCTGATGGCAATTTTTCCCTTGCCCCGGGGGACACGCACCTGCTGACGGCAACGGGGACAATCGTAATAACGATGCTGCCGATCCTTCAGCCGTTCCATAAATTGCAGATATTTCCGGTTTTCCTGATACCGCTTGTAGGTATTGCGTGACAGCATCCGAAAAATGGAAAAAAACATAAAAAAGTAACAAAGCACCATCAAGATCAGCTTCAAAACACCCAGCGGCAGAAAAATGTTCACAAGACAGATCACCGCACCTATGGTGAGCAGTGCCATATTCAGCTTATCGTTGCCGTACCGCCCGGTCATAAAACGCCGCAGTGCCGCAGCTATTTTTTGAAAAAAATTCATCAAATCACCTATTGCCCAGTGTAATGCCTATATTATATTGGAAATTTTCAGGATTTCAACCTAAAAAGTGATTTGTTTACGGTTTTTTTACACCGCAAAAAATATGCTTGACAAACCGGTGTGCCTATGATAGAATACACAAGCAATAAAGAAGGCCATGTATCCGCCTCACCTCGCGCCATCATGCTGAGAGGTTAATATTCCACTTCCCTAAGGGGATCATTGTGTGAGTATGCGGATGCTTTGGCGTCCGCTTTTTTCATTGTCCGGTCATTCGGATAACCGTGTAAATGGAGGTGCTTTACCATAGCAAAGTTAGATCATCAGCTCAACGAGGAAATCCGCGACAAAGAGATTCGCGTCATCGGTGAAGACGGTGCCCAATTGGGTATCATGTCTGCCGACGAAGCCAATAACCTGGCTGAGGAGCAAGGTCTTGACCTTGTGAAGATCTCTCCCAACGCCGTCCCCCCCGTCTGCAAAATCATGGACTATTCCAAATTCTGCTTCGATCAGAAAAAGCGTGAAAAGGAAGCCAAGAAAAATCAGAAAGTGGTGGAGATCAAGGAGATCCGCATGAGCCCCAGCATTGACACCAATGACTTCAACACCAAACTCAAGAACGCTCAGAAGTTCCTGAAGGACGGTAACCGCGTGAAGGTCAGTGTCCGCTTCCGTGGCCGCGAAATGGCCCATACCAACATCGGTGAGAAGCTGCTGCTGGACTTTGCCGAGGCCTGCGCTGAAATTGCAACCACGGAGAAAAACCCCAAGCTGGAAGGTCGCTTCATGGCGATGTTCCTCAGCCCCAAAGCAAGTAAGTAATTTTTACCAAAGATACGGAAGGAGAAATACACTATGCCCAAGCTGAAAACCCATAGCGGTGCAAAGAAGAGATTTAACCTGACCAAGTCCGGTAAGGTCAAGAGAGCCCGCGCTTACAAGAGCCATATCCTCACCAAGAAGGACA
>JAZRRA010000121.1:0-2261 GCA_045650305.1 Faecousia sp. | reverse complement strand
TGGCCCTCCGACTTCATCCCCGTGCAGGTGGGTCATGTGCTCCGGTTTTTCCTCACAAAAGCCCCCGGACAGCAGTCGGTAACGATCCGGTTTTGCCTTGTCTGCCGGGAGGATCCCGATCCGTTCCCTTTGCAGAAAATCCCTTGCCTCGCTGGTCAGCTGATCCCCTTTTCCCAAATAAAAGACCCGCTTTCCGTCACGGTTACGGATGTTGTCCCGCACCGCCCGTTGGCTCAACAGCATTATTTACCGGCAGGGGCACTGCCGCCCTTGGCGCTTTTGGGCAAAATGGCATCCACTTCTGTGTGGGGACGGGCAATCACATGCACAGAGATCAGTTCTCCCACTTTTTCTGCCGCGGCGGCACCGGCATCGGTGGCGGCCTTGACGGCACCCACATCACCCCGAACCATAACTGTTACCAAACCGCCACCGACGATCTCCTTGCCCACCAACTGGACATTTGCGGATTTCACCATCGCACCTGCCGCCTCAATGGCACCAATGAGGCCCTTTGTTTCGATCATACCCAAAGAATTTGTATCCATAAAAATTTCCTTTCCCTTTTCAAATCTTCATTTTTCAATTTAGCAATCTATTGAGTGATAAAGAACGCTAAGTGCAAAGTGCAAAACGCAAAGTGAATGTGTGGTCTGCGACCACGATTTTGATCTTTATTGATAGCAAAAAGCTTCCTGTTTTAAAAATCGTTTTGCGTTTATCGTTTTGCGTTTTGCGTTTTTATCGGAACGGTAAATCGGACTTTATTTCAATCTTTCGAGAATTTTCATAGTCAGGATCTCCACCAGATCATCCGTGACCTGTTGGGGCTTTTCGTGCTTTTCGCCGGTGTCCCAGGCTACCCGGCGGATGTTAATAAGATCCATGGGGGATACGTTATTGGAGGTGGAACTGCCGCCTACCGCACCACAGCCCAAGGCCAGGGCCGGGAACAATCCTGTGGTAGCACCGATGCCACCCAAAGCCGCCGGGGTACCCACCAAAAACCGGGACACAGGGATCTGCATGGCAAATTTCCGAATCACATCCCGATCCTCACAATGGATGGCAAAGGTGTGGCCACTGCCCTCGTGGCTCAGCACCTCGATGGCTTTTTTCAGTACCGCTTCCTCGTTTTCCATTACAAAAAATGCCAGTACGGGACACAGCTTTTCCATGGAATAGGGTCGGGTAGGCCCTGCCTCCTGCTCTCTGGCTACCAGTACACCGGTTTCCGGTGGCACCCGGAAGCCTGCCATCTGGGCCAGTTGCACCGCCGGTTTTCCCACGATTTGGGGATTGAGAGTGCCGTTGGGCTTAAACAGCAGTTTTGCCAGCTGTCCTGCCTCCGCGGTGTCCATGAAATAAAAGCCCATGGCCTGTGCCGTCTGCCGCACGGTTTCTTCCATTGCCTTTTCCACCACAATGCTCTGCTCGGAAGCGCAAACTGTACCGTAATCAAAGGTTTTGGACTTCAAAATACAGCTCAGGGCTTTTTTTACATCGGCACTGTGGTGGATATAGGCCGGGCCGTTACCCGCGCCCACGCCAATGGCAGGCTTGCCGGAGGAATAGGCAGAGCGCACCATGGCAGGGCCGCCGGTGGCCAAAATCAGGTTTGTCTCCGGGGCACTCATCAGCTCCCGGCAACCCTCCAGACTGGGGATGGTCAGACATCCCACAGACCCCTCCGGCGCACCGGCCGCTTCTGCGGCCTTTGCCACCAGCTTTGCCGCCCGGAGGGTGCAGGAAATTGCCTTGGGATGGGGCGAAAACACGATACTGCACCCGGCTTTCAGGGCGATCATGGCTTTATAGCACACGGTGGAGGTGGGGTTGGTGCTGGGAATGATGGCGGCGATCACGCCCACCGGCACACCGATCTGCCATAGCTTTTCCCCTGCATCCTCATTTAATACACCTACGGTGCGCATCCCCCGCACCGCCTCGGCTACCCGACGGGAGGCAAACTGATTTTTGGTGATCTTATCCTCCACATTGCCGAAGCCTGTTTCCCGCACCGCCATATCCGCCAGTTCCGGTGCGGCAGCATAAAAGGCCTTGGCGATGGCTTCCACAATGGCATCCAGCTTTTCCTGGGGAAAGCCGCAAAGCTGCTTTTGGGCGGCCTCCGCCCGCTGCAGCAAGCACCGTGCCTCCTGCCGGGCCTGTAAGTCCTTATCAAATTCCATATCATCCATCCTTATTCTTTAGCAAATTCCAATTTATCGAGCGATTGCTCGATAAATAATTGACAATTG
>JAZRRA010000120.1:0-2357 GCA_045650305.1 Faecousia sp. | reverse complement strand
ACACACCGCTGGATGTGGGTGTGGCAGCGCTGATGGCAGCTGTTTTGATTTTTGGATTTAAACCCATTATTCTCGGTAAGAATCACCGTGTATTTCCTGTATTCCTGGGAATCATGGTAGCAGTATCCGTTGCATTCCTTTGTTTTGTGGAGTTCTATCCGTTTCCTGCGAATATCGATCCCCATAATATGGCATCCGGTCTTAAAAATGCGTACACGCTGATCGGATCGCTGATGGGCCTGGTTGCAGTTTATATCGTAGATGAAAAGTGGCTGCATTTCCCCACAAAGGCTGTTTGGTGGGCACAGATCATCAAAGTTGTTGCTGGTCTTGGTCTGGTGCTGGCTGTGAAGAGTGGCATGAAGGCACCTTTGGAAGCAGTGTTCGGAGAATTGACCGGTCGTGCAGTGCGCTATTTCCTGATCGTGATTGTGGCCGGTATGGTATGGCCTCTCACATTCAAGTGGTTTGCAAAACTGGGAAATAAGGAGTAAGATATTCCATGAATGTGATCCTTTGGATTGCGATTGCTGTTTTTCTGCTGGTGCTGTTCAGTGGTGGCTATGTGTTTGTAAAGGCCTGTGTCCGCAGAAAAGAACTGCCCTGGCTGGAGGAAGAGATAATTAAAAAAGCCGGCTATGGAAGGTTTTATAATTGCATCTGCGGTTCCGATGAATGGCTGAAGGCGCACAATGCACAGGATGTGTCTTTGACATCTCATGACGGTTTGACCCTTCACGCGTATTGGATCCCTGTGCAAAATGCCAGGGGAACCATTTTGCTTGCCCATGGTTACCGCAGTACGTTTTTGGTGGACTTTGGTCTGGCATTTGCCTTTTACCATGCACTTGGAATGAATATCCTGGTGCCTTACCAGCGCAGCCATGGAAAAAGTGAAGGCCGATATATTACCTTCGGTGTAAAAGAATCGGAGGATATGAAGAGCTGGATCCATTATCATAATGAGAAGTTTGGGGAGTGTCAGATGATTCTCAGCGGCCTTTCCATGGGCGCATCCACAATGCTCTACCTGGCAGATCAGGAGCTTCCCGGTAATGTCAAATGTATCATTGCCGATTGCGGATTTACCTCCCCAAAGGCAATTTTGGGTTCCGTATTTCACAAGATTGTGCATCTTCCTTCCGGACCTTCTTTATGGGCAGCGGATCTTTTTGCCCGTATATTTGCCGGTTTCAGTTTGGCCCAGAAAGATACGAGGATTGCTTTAAAAGATGCAAAGCTTCCTGTGCTGATGATCCATGGAAAAGCAGATGATTTTGTACCTTGTTATATGACGTTGCAGGGATATGATGTCTGCTGCGGTGAGAAAGAAATATTATTGGTGGAAGGTGCTGGTCACGGCGTCAGCTGCTTGACGGATAAAGAGACCTATACAAAGCGTGTATTAGCTTTTTTGGAAAAGCATTTGGAGGACTTCTGATGAATTATGCGGTAATTAAAAATTGTGATATTGCCAATGGACCGGGTGTTCGTGTAAGTTTATTTGTTTCCGGATGTACCCACCGCTGTCCCGGCTGCTTCAATGCAGAAGCCTGGGATTTTGATTTTGGCACCCCTTTTACCCAGCAGACCATTGATGAAATTTTGCAGATGCTGAAACCTTCTCACATTAAGGGTCTGACACTTTTGGGTGGTGAGCCCTTTGAACCCCAGAATCAGCCTGAGATAGTAAAACTACTCCGACAGCTGAAAACGGTATATCCTGAGAAGTCTGTTTGGGCTTTCTCCGGCTATTTATTTGATGAAGATATTTTGGCGGGTCGCCTCGGCCCATGGGAAATTACGAAAGAATACTTGAACTATCTGGATGTATTGGTGGATGGTCCCTTTGTAATGGAGAAAAAGGATTTGACTTTGCGTTTCCGGGGTTCCTCCAACCAGCGTTTGATTGATGTGCCTGCTTCCCTGAGAGAAAATCGTGTTGTACTTTGGGAAGACTGGCAGGGAAGTGAAAGGGGATTAAAGTAATGGAAAAGATTCGAGTCAAGAGATTAAAAGAAGATGCGATCATGCCTACTTACGGTTCTGTAGAAGCAGCAGGCGCAGACTTGTACGCCTGCCTTTCCGAGCCGATGACCATCCAGCCCGGTGAGTCTGTGTTTATTCCCACCGGTCTTGCCATGGAGCTGCCTATTGGGTTTGCCGGACTTATTTATGCCAGAAGCGGTTTGGCATGCAAGCGCGGTTTGGCACCGGCCAATAAAGTGGGTGTTGTGGATTCGGATTATCGGGGCGAGTTTATGATCGTTCTGCATAATCATGGCTGTGTGCCCCAGACTGTAGAGCACGGCGAACGGATTGCCCAGCTGGTGATTACATCGGTTTTTACACCCGGA
>JAZRRA010000119.1:0-1627 GCA_045650305.1 Faecousia sp. | reverse complement strand
CAGAAATATAGGGTCTGTTTGTTCTTCCGTGTTCTGTGACACTGGTGCTTGCCTTGGTGGGATGGGCCTGCCAGTTGATCATCAGAATATCCTTGCCGCTTTCCCGACAGAATTTGACCATCTGAATCTGACGGTCTGCCTCAGATACATGATCACGAATGGGTGCAGAGCTGAAATCGCCGAAATTATCGCCGGCATAGGTGTCATTCTCTAAAATATAATGGCGCACAAAGTTCATACCCTGGTTGTATGTGTGACCTGCCAAAATGGTGGCGGGCTTCCGATCCTGCAGCGCCGATGTTGCCGCAACAGTCAATTTTTCAATTAACTGTTGCTGATAGCGGATGATGGGCGGGTATGTGGTCTGAAGCAAATCCGGTGCAGAATGGGTATGAATAGCAGAAATAATGATGTGGTCTTTGGGAATGTTACAGGCACTGCTGATGGCATCCCGGGCAGGGAGGAAATAAAGATCTGTCGTACTGATCAGATCGACCGTGTAAACCAGCAGCGTATTGCCGGTGTTATCGGTAATTGCGATACATGTGGCATAAAGAGGGTCTAAAACGCCCTGACTTAGCCGCTTCATATTGTTTCCGTAACCGGCAAGAGGGACAGATTCCTCCGGTGTGATATCCACACGGGCATAACCTACGGAAAGGGTTTGTGCTGTTTTCATGTCGTGATACCTCCTGTTTTTGCTTTTTTATTTATTTTACCATATGGTTCTTGAAATGGAATATATGGGATCCTGAAAGATCTATCGGAAATTCCGATGGATACTTGCTTTTTCTCTGTTCTTATGTTATGGTTAGCGATATAGGAGGGATGGTCATGACTTTTCAGCAATTGCAGTATCTTCAGGAGGTTTCCCGAACCGGTTCTATTTCCGGTGCTGCCAAAAATCTGCTTTTGGCCCAATCCAGCGTCAGTGCAGCAATCAGCAATCTGGAGGAGGAGTTGGGCTATCCGATATTTATCCGGGGTAAGAAGGGCGTGATCCCCACTGTGCAAGGCGCGGAGGTGATTGAGCAAGCAACTCGGATCTGCCAAAGCTATCTCACAATGACGGAAATCGGAAAGGGCGGCAAAAAACATATCCGGATCGGTGCATCTATGATTGAGCATCTGGACGAAGCTTTTGCCGAGCTTGTCGCACATTACGCAGAGGATGATACCGTAATCTTTTCTGCTGATTCTTTCTCTATCCCGGAATCGGTACGGAAATTGGTATCCTTTGAGCTGGATGTTGCTGTAATTCTGAATCATGAAGGCCGTTCTCTGAGTGTAGATACGCTATTAAAAGCCAAGAATCTGACATGGCAAAACATTGCCACCTTGCCTGTGATCATACAAATCGGACCAGGACATCCGTTGTATGAAAAGGAGCATGTGGAAATCAGCGATCTGCAGGATTTCCTGTTTGTGGACAATATTGATGATCCTTTGATCGACAATGAATTTTTGAAGGGGATTATCCAGCTCACATCAGATAATACCGTAGCTGTCAAAAGCAGCCATGCCGCATATTTACTGGTTGGCAAGGGGCTTGCATATTCTATCAGCGCAGGCGCACCGAAAGCGGTTGCGCAAACAATGGGCTTGCGCAGCATACCGCTGCAGGGTG
>JAZRRA010000118.1:0-2600 GCA_045650305.1 Faecousia sp. | reverse complement strand
CATTGCTTGGCATAGGCCACGGACATCATCCTTTCTTTTCGATGGTTGCGCCGATCATGTTCAGCACAGCGGTGTTCTTGTTCACAGCCTCCGGGATTGCGGCAATATCCAGCAAGGCACAGTGCGGCTCACCGGCAAGGGTGACAACGCACCAACCGCAAGCCGGATTGCATTTGCCGGGCTGGGTGCTGGTGATAGCTTGCAAGGGACAATATTTCTTAGACATGGGTTTCCTCCTGGTGTGGAATGTGTGTGGGTGGTGTGGAAAGGTGTGGAAACGAAATCCACACATAAAACACAAAGAAAAATTCTGTTTCCGTCTTTTCCCTTTGTATTTATATATGTTTTATACTTAAATAAATATAGTGTTTCAGAAAGTGTGGAAGTGTGGAAGAAAAACTATGTTTCTATATAGGGGAAAATAAAAAGACTATCCGACTATTTATTTTTTATTTCCCCTATATAGCTTGTAAAATCGTCCACACTTCCTATTTCCACACCTTTGAATTTTGCAAACTGAAAAATCAAGGAAATAACCGGGCATCCCGGAATACTCCAAACATATCCACAAAATAAAGGTGTGGAAAAATAGTGTGGCAGTGTGGACTTTTGTCGATTAGAGGGGCAGCATATCAACTTCTTCGCAATAATAGCCGGTATCCGCACCCTCCAGCCGAAGGCAAACGCACTGCGGTTTCGTGCCTCCGATGTACTTGGTCTTTGTGTATCCGTTGGGTTTGCCGCCCTTGGTGTGGGTTTCGATCAAGTTTTTTTCTCGAAGATAACTCAGGACTGCTTTTTCAGAATACCCGTTTTCCTGAAGCACCCTATCAAACACTGAGCGGATGATATAGGCCGTATTCCCTTCCAATGTACCGTAAACATCGCCGCTCGCCGGCCTTTGATCGGTAATGAAGTGGTTGGCACTGGATGCCACCCAATCACGGAGCCAGGTATATGCCCGGTGTCCGGCAGATACAGATTCTTTCGTTGCCATGAAATGCCGCATATCATCGACAGTAAGCTCCAGGCCATCGTCTTCAAAGATCCAGTGCGTAGCCAGAAAATCGCCCGTAAGAATAACCGCTGCTGCCATAGCTTGCTTTTCGGTAGAATCGCCCTTGCAAAGTTCGTGGTAATAGTCGTTGTAGATCTCCCGAACCTGCTTTTGCACTTCCTCGCTCTTGTAGAGTTTAGACACGAACGATTGACCGACAAGACCATAGTTCTGAGTCAGCTTGGAATACAGCCCTTTGCCGTCCTCCACGATTTTCTTCTCAGCAGAACACTCGATGTCAATGACACGATTAACGGCTCCAGCTCCTGCAGAACCGCTTACAATGGGAGACTCTCCCGTGGTGATGAAGCAACACCGCCATGTAGGAGCCGCATCAATGCCGCCATCCCTGCGGCCTCTGGCACGGCCTACGCCTTGCGCCAACTGGTAAACATCAAAGGTTATCTTTCCTTTGGCATCCCGTGTAAGCTGCAATTCATCGATGCAGAATGGAAGGTGGTTCAAAAATGCCGCCGTCCGTTCCTGGCTGACTCCAGTAGCATTAAAGGTTTGTACATAACTGCCCAACGCCGGATTTCCCCAAACAGAAGCCGCAGCCATCAAAGCAATGGTTTTGCCGGTTCCAGTTCCTCCCCACAGGTGGACGAAAAACGGAAGCGAACCGACCACAGACAGGACAGGAGAGGCAAAGGAAGCAGCCAGGACGATTCTCGCCTCCGTAGACCCTTTGCGGATCTCCGTCATGGCATTGCACCATGCATCAAGTGTGCCTTTCTGATCAATAGAGTCGAACAGGCCACGGAATGAAGAATCGCCATCAAAGGCAACTCCATCCACATAGGGAATGAATCCTTCTCCGGGTATGTAACCCATGCGGCTAATGGATTTGGTTTCCGGGATGATGTCGATATTCCGATTGCAAACATCATTCAAATAATCCACCAGAGCGGAGGCGGTGGAGCTGGTAACGGATATATCTTTAGCCGCCAGATCCACAATGGTTCGAGACGATGATATGGTTTTCATCGCTACAACCACAGTTCTCCAATCCTTCTGTTTGGATCGTCTGAAAGCAAGTTTGCACAACACCTCGTCGGTATCGATGTTTCTCAGTCGTTCCACCGGCATGACGGGATGGGCACAGGCCATTTCCCGAAATCCGTTTGGGTTCGTTCTGAAAATACCAGTATCCCAGCATTCCCATTCGCCGCAGTCAAGTTCCATCGGCTGTTCCCTGAACGATGTCGTATTATCGACTTCTCCCCGGCGAACAGCAGAGCGATGTTCATTCAAGTGGGATTTTAGAATGGCCCTGAAATTAGTCACACTAAAACCGACAGTTTTTGCATTCTCAATCATTCGGACGGTGGCAAGCTGAAGGGCCGCACTCGATCCAGAGAAGTTTTCACAAAGATACTGATACGGGGCAGATGTTCCGAAATCCGCTGCAGTATAAGTGGGAAACTGTGGTGGGGTTTCTACGGTCACAAGACCGTCATCTCTAAATTCCAACGAATCACCCACCCATCAAACATCAATGCGCCGGATACCGCCAGCCGCAGCAGATGCAACACCATTGTCT
>JAZRRA010000117.1:0-1708 GCA_045650305.1 Faecousia sp. | reverse complement strand
TGGAAAGGGGCTGACCAATGACGCCGGTGGATGCTACCACCACATCCTCTGCCCGAATACCAATGGCGGCAGCTACCAGATCGCTCATTTTCTCTGCAATTTCAATGCCGTTGGCATTGCAGGTATTGGCGTTGCCGCTGTTACAGATCACAGCCTGTGCCTTGCCGTCTGCCAGGTGGCACTTGGTCACCTGCAAAGGTGCGCCCTTCACCAAATTGGTGGTATATACCGCAGCGGCATTGGCCTGCACATCACTGACGATCAGTGCCAGGTCCCGCTTGGTGCGGTTATGACGAATGCCACAATGGACACCGTTTGCCTTAAAACCCTTTGCGGCACATACGCCGCCGGAAATCATTTTCATATCTCTTACCTCTATACATGTAATCCGGTATCTTCCGAAACACCCATCAGGATATTCATATTCTGGATGGCCGCGCCGGAAGCACCCTTACCCAAATTATCGAATCTGGAAACAAGCAGGATTCTTTCTTCGTTGCCATATACGCCAACCTGCATATCATCCCGTCCGGAGAACGCCACCGCAGAAAGGAGGCCATCCCCATCCGCACTGTCGCTGTACCGCACCAAACCGGTGGCATAATAATCGGCATAGATCTTGCGAATATCCTCTATGCTGCCGCAAATATCCTCCCGGAACAGCGGAACGGTCACTTCCATGCCACTGTAAAAATCTGCCACGATGGGACAGAAAATGGGGAGTTTTTCCAAATGACCCAGTTTTGCCATTTCCTTCAGGTGCTTATGCTGTTGGGTCAAAGCATATTGACGAGGGGCATCCAGCAGCATACTGCGGTCATCCTCTTCATATTCTGCGATCATCTTCTTGCCGCCACCGCTATATCCGGTGAGGGAAAAACAAGTTACGGCAAGTTCCTTGGGGATCACACCGGCCTCCACCAGAGGTGCAACCAGTGCCACAAAGCCACTGGCATGACAACCGGGGTTGGCAATCCGCTTGGAATTTAAAATCTTTTCCCGACAGCCTTGCAGTTCCGGGAATCCATAGGCCCATGCCTCATTGGTGCGGTGGGCGGTGGAGGTATCGATGATCTTCACATCACCGTCGCCAGCCAAAGCCACAGCCTCACGGGCAGCATCATCCGGCAGACACAAAAATGCAATATCCGCACCGCAGATGGCATCCTTCCGTGCAGAAGGATCTTTCCGAAACGCCTCGGGAATCTTCACCAAAGTGATGTCCCGGCGTTCTGCCAAACGGTCGGCAATTCGCAAACCGGTAGTACCGGCACTGCCGTCAATAAAAACCTTCGTCATCAGGAAAGTACCTCTTTCACATAGGCGATCTGTGCCTTCACGGACGGGGTGGATGTGCCACCTTCGGAGATCCGCTTTTCTACACAAGTCACCAAATCGATTTCACCGTACAAGTCTTCATCGAACAGCTCGCTGTAAGACCGGTAGGTAGCCAGCGGCAATTCTTCCAAAACCGTATTCTCCCGAATACACAGCGCCACAAGCTGACCGGAGATCTTATAGGCACTACGGAAGGGCAATCCCTTCTTCACCAGGTAGTCTGCCAGGTCGGTTGCGTTGATAAAGCCCTTTTGGGCTGCGCGTTTCATGTTTTCTTTTCTTGCAGTCATGGTGGCGACCATACCTGCAAACACCTGCAAGCACATCTTCACCGTATCGCAGGCATCAAATACACCCTCTTTGTCCTCCT
>JAZRRA010000116.1:0-14100 GCA_045650305.1 Faecousia sp. | reverse complement strand
CAGAAGTAAAGCTTCAACCATTAATGAAGACGTAATTGAATTTCTTGATTTATACATATATGTTCTCCTATGACTTATTAATTGGATAAGATAAAATATTCAATGATCTTTAGACTATCTTAATTATAACAAATAAAACTTTTTGAAACAACAACACAAATAAAAAAGGTGTTGATTTTGATAATATAAAATAATAGCCAGGAATTGAGTCATTCCGAACAGACAGGTTTTGACCAACCATCTGTTTGTGAACAGGATGTTCTAAAGTAGTAACCGAGGAAATATTATAATCATCTGGATATTATCGCAACACCGCAGCTACATTATCTTCGATACCGGAAACGGTAGTTGAAGAAAAACCTGTCACTGCAACAACACCCTTGGTCAAACCATCAGTGAGCTCAGTTTCCCCTGTTCAGAGCGTAAGTGCACCCATTATGGTAGCTCATGCAGTAGAACCTGATGCGAGTAAAAGCCAGTGGTTGGATGTAAGAAAGGGTACGGTTGTTATTCACAAATCTTTTGGTGAGGGCACTGTAATGAGAGTTGATAATGTAACAAATTACATTCACATCAATTTTGCATCCGGTAAAAAGACATTCCTATTCCCGGACACCTTTGAAAAAGGATTTTTGAGGGTAAAATAACAAAAACCCAACGATAACCCACAATTCTAACGATAACCCATAAATCCAACGACACCCCCATAATTCCAACGATTTGTAGTGGGGTAACGACCTAAAAATGCAAAATGCCAACCGGGAAATAACTCCTGGTTGGGCATTTTTAATGAAATCCTTGCTCACGCAAGGATGAAATCTGCTATGCAGATGAAATCCAAGCCAATGGCTTGGATGAAATTAAATCCACCCATCGCCACAGCGATTTCATCCGACCGAAGGGAGGATTTCATCATCGAAGATGATTTCACCCACCCGCAAGGGTGGATTTAGTTGAAAAGAACGGCAATCGCATCGCGATTGCCGTTCTTTTCTGGTGGACGATAACGGACTCGAACCGCTGACCCTGCGCACGTCAAGCGCATGCTCTACCAGCTGAGCTAATCGTCCAAAGCACGACTGATTATATACAATACTTCCCTATTTGTCAAGTCCTTTTTTTAAAATATCACAACATTTTTCAAAATAACGACCTATACACTCCCAATGCAAAACGAACGCATCCCTGGATGGGATGCGTTCTGTTTTATTTGGTCATCTTTTCCTGCTTGACCTTATGGTCAATGATATGACGGGAGGCCAATTCTCTGTGAATGTCCTCGGTGGTGATCCCCATTTGCACCATCAGCACCATTGCATGATAGGCAAGGTCTGCCAATTCATAAATGGTTTCCTTCTTATCGTCGGCCTTACCGGCGATAATTACCTCGGTACATTCCTCGCCCACCTTTTTCAGGATCTTATCAATGCCCTTTTCGAACAGATAGGTGGTATAAGAGCCCCCAGGACGGTTGATATTTCTGCCAACCAGCATATCATACAGTCCCTCAAGGCTAAACTCCTGCAAGTTTTCACTTTGCCATACCGGCTGCATAAAGCAGGAATCCGTACCTTTATGGCAAGCAGGACCATCTTTTTCCACCACAACCACCAGTGCATCCTGGTCGCAATCGGCAGTGATGGACACGATGTGCTGGTAGTTGCCACTGGTTTCACCCTTCAGCCACAACTCCTGACGGGAGCGGCTATAAAAGCAGGTCAAGCCCTTCTCCATGGAGATTTCCAAGCTCTCCCGATTCATATATGCCACGGTCAGCACCTTTTTGGTAATGGAATCCACCACCACCGCAGGAATCAAACCGTTTTCATCAAATTTCAATGTATCAACACAAAGCATATTATAACCTCACGATCACATTATTTTTTTGCAGTTCCCGTTTCAGTTCGGGAATTTCAATTTGTCCAAAATGGAACACTGACGCAGCCAAGGCCGCATCGATGGTGGGGATCTCCCGGAACAGTTGGTTAAAATGCTCCACGCAACCGGCACCGCCGGAGGCAATCACCGGTACATTCACCGCATCACATACCGCCCGGAGCATTTCCACATCAAACCCCTGCTTCACACCGTCGGTATCAATGGAATTGACCACCACTTCACCGGCACCTAACTCCACGCATTTTTTGATCCAGCCAATGGCCTCCATGCCCGTATCTTCCCGGCCACCTTTGGCAAACACCCGGAATTCTCCGTCTACCCGTTTCACATCCGCCGACAGCACCACGCACTGACTGCCGTACTTCTGTGCCGCATCATAGACAAGCCGGGGATTTCGAATGGCACCGGAATTGACACTGACTTTATCCGCACCGCATTTCAGCACCCGGTCAAAATCCTCCACCGTATTGATACCGCCGCCCACTGTCAGGGGAATGAAGATCTGGGATGCCACTTCCCGCAGCACATCCGTAAACAATTGCCGTCCCTCGAAGGAGGCGGTAATATCATAAAACACCAGTTCATCCGCACCGCAGTCGGAATATTGCTTTGCCAGGTCAATGGGAGAGGACACATCTGCAAGGCCCTGGAAATTCGTGCCTTTAACCACCCGTCCGTTTTTAATATCCAGGCAGGGAATGATTCGTTTTGTGATCATTTTGCCACCTCCAAAGCCTCTGCCAAATCAATTGCACCGGTATAATAGGCTTTTCCGATAATCGCCCCGTAGATCTCCATTTTCCGCAACTGGCGAAGATCCTCCATGGTAGATACACCACCGGATGCGGTAATATCCAGCTTAAACTTTTGAGAAAGTTCCCGATAAAGGGGCAAATTTGTTCCCTTCATCGCACCATCTTTGGAAATATCCGTGCAGATCACATACTTGACGCCGATGTTTTCCATCTTTCGGAGGAAATCCTCCAAAGTCACCGCGGATTTTTCCAGCCACCCTTTGATGGCAATAAAACCATCCTTCACATCCGCACCCACTGCGATCCGATCTCCGAATTTTTCCACCGCTGCCCGCAAGAAAGCCTCGTCATTCACTGCGGCTGTTCCTAAGATCACACGGGACACACCGGCAGAAAAATACCGCTCCACCGTTTCCATATCCCGGATACCACCGCCGATCTCCACGAACAAGGCGGTTTCCTTTGCCACCTGCTCCACCACGGACAAATTGGGGGTCGTACCATCTTTCGCACCCTCCAGGTCAACCATGTGGATATAGGTGCAACCCTTCGCTTCAAAATCCCGTGCGATCTCAATGGGATTTTCACTGTAAACAGTCATATTGGCATAGTCGCCTTTATAAAGCCGCACTGCCTTTCTTTCATATAGATCAATTGCCGGAAACAGAATCATGGCTTTTCCTCCGATTCACAAAATGCCCGTAAAATCTGAAGGCCAACCTGACCGCTTTTTTCCGGGTGAAATTGGCATCCCATTACATTTCCCTTCTGCACCGCGGCTGTCAGGGGTTTGCCGTATTCGGCAGTGGCGATCACGCTGTCCTCGCAATCGGTTGCATAGAAAGAATGGACAAAATAGACGAAATCTCCGTTTTTTATGTAACGCAGCAGCTTACTGTCCTTACAGAATTCCAGGGAATTCCAGCCGATATGGGGAATCTTCAATTCCACGGGAATCGATCCTTCCATAGGCACTACACTGCCCTTCAACAGTCCAAGTCCCTCATGCTCGCCAAATTCATAGCTTTTTTCAAACAGCATTTGCATACCAAGGCAAATGCCCATAATCTCTTTACCGGCGGCGGCTTGTGCCTTCACCACCGCATCCAGACCGGAATCCCGCAATTTTTTTGCCGCATCCGCAAAAGCACCCACACCGGGCAAAATCACTTTATCGGCTTTGTCGATCACATCCGGGTCAGAGGTGACCACAGCCTGCGCCCCGATCTTTTCCAAAGAAGAGCAAAGGGAATAGAGATTTCCCACGCCGTAATCAATGACTGCTATCATCCTAAGATCCCCTTTGTGGAAGGCACTTCATTGGAAAATGCCCCATCGATGGCCACAGCAGCCTTCATGCTTCTGGCCACTGCCTTGAAAGCGCCTTCGATAATGTGGTGGGAGTTACATCCTGCCAGTTGACGCAAGTGCAAAGTAATGCCTGCATCCCTTGCAAAGGCAATGAAAAACTCCTGACACAGCTCTGTATCAAAATCGCCCACTTTCTGGGTGGGGATGTTCAAGGCATAATAGCAACCGCCCCGTCCGGAGATGTCCACCGCGGACAAAATCAGGGTTTCATCCATGGGCAAGGTAATATCTCCATATCGAACGATTCCCTTCTTATCTCCCAAAGCCTCCGCAAAGGCTTTGCCCAGACAGATACCAATATCTTCTACTGTGTGGTGATAATCCACATAAGTATCTCCCTGGCATGACACAGTCAAGTCAAATCGTCCGTGTTTGGCAAACAAAGTGAGCATGTGATCCAAAAAACCACAGCCGGTCTGAATTTCGCTCTCTCCCTTGCCGTCTAAGCACAAAGAAAGGGTAATATCCGTTTCTCCGGTCTTACGGCTTATGTTTGCTATTCTCATATCTGTTCCTCCAGTATTTCTTTCAGGATCTTCACAAACTGTGCCATCTGCTCACTGCTGCCGATGGTAATGCGGTTATATTGGCACAGACGGGGTGTATCGAAATGACGAATCAAAACGCCCCTCTTTTTTAATTCCAAATAGAGTTTCTTACCCTCTACACCGGGATGCATGGCAAAGACAAAATTGGTTTTGGAATCGGTTACCCTAAATCCCAGTGCCTGCAATTCTGTCACCGTCCATTGCCGGACTTCCATGATCTTTCGGCAGTTTTCCTTTGTATACGCTTCATCCATCAGCGTACCCACACCGGCCGCCATGGTCATGCGGTTTACATTGTAGGGATTGGTGGCATATTTCATGGTATTCAGGTCCTGAATCAATGCCTGACAGCCAATGCCAAATCCCAGACGACCACCAGCCAAGGATCGGGACTTTGAAAATGTACCCGTCACCAACAGATTGTCATATTTCCGGATCAGGGGGATCACACTCTCCCCACCGAAATCCACATAGGCTTCATCGATGATCACCACATGGTCGGGATTGCTTTTGAGGATTTCCTCAATTTCCCCGGAGGATAAGCATAGTCCCGTGGGGGCATTGGGGTTTGCGATCACGATCGTTTTTCCGATGCCCAGGTAGTCCTTTACGGATACGGTAAAATCTTCATTAAGGGGAATCTCCTCATAATCGATTCCGTTTAGCTGGGCAAACACTTTATAAAATCCGTATGTAATATCCGGAAATACTACCGGATGCTCCCCGTCACAAAAAGCCATAAATGCAAAATTCAGCACTTCGTCGGAGCCATTGGTGAAGATGATCTCATCCTCCCCTACCCCAAAAACCTCCGATGCGATCTTTATCAGATCCCGACATTCCGGGTCGGAATACAGCTGTAAATTCTTTGCTGCCTCTGCCGCCATACGCTGGGCATTGGGCGACGGAGGAAAGGGAGATTCATTGGTATTGAGTTTGATATACTTTGTGTCTTTGGGCTGCTCCCCCGGTGTATAGGGGGTCAATTTCCCATGCTTTGCACTTAAAAACCGGCTCACGTTAATTTTCCTCCGTCCGAATCACCGCACTTTTGGCATGGGCGGTCAGTCCTTCCTGCTTAGCAAAGTATGCCACATCTTCTGCCACCTTTGCCAGTGCGTCTGCGGTATAATAGGTATATTGGGTCTTTTTTACAAAATCGTCCACCGACAAGGGGCTGGAGAACTTGGCAGTACCGCTGGTAGGCAAGGTATGATTAGGGCCTGCCAGATAATCGCCCAATGCCTCCGGGCAATTTCTGCCCATAAAGACAGAACCGGCATGACGGATACTGTCCAAATAATCAAAGGGATTGTCGAGTAGCAATTCCAAATGCTCAGGGGCAATTTCGTTGGCGATGTCAATGGCCTTCGTCAGGCTGTCCGCCACGATGATCTTGCCGTTATTGTCAATGGAAGTCCGGGCAATCTCACTGCGGAGCAATTGGGGAATTTGGTTTTCAATTTCTGCCTGCACTGCAAGTGCCAATTCCATGGAATCCGTCACCAGCACCGCACTTGCCAGCTTGTCATGCTCTGCCTGAGAAAGCAGATCGGCAGCGGCGTGACGGGGATTGGTAGCACCGTCTGCCACAATGAGGATCTCACTGGGTCCTGCGATCATATCAATGGAAACCGCACCGAACACCTGCTTTTTAGCCTCTGCCACATAGGCATTACCCGGTCCCACAATCTTATCCACCTTCGGGATCGTTTCTGTGCCGTATGCTAAAGCCGCAATAGCCTGCGCACCACCGACTTTATAAATTTTATCCACGCCCGCAATCCCTGCCGCCGCTAAGATTACGGGGTTAATGGTTCCGTCTGCCGAAGGAGGGGTTACCATCACCACTTCCTTGCATCCTGCAATCTTGGCAGGAATGGAATCCATCAGCACAGTGGAAGGATAGGCCGCTGTACCGCCGGGTACATACAAACCTGCCCGATCCACGGGAATGATCTTTTGTCCGATCACAATGCCGCTTTCATCGTTCAGGATAAAGCTGCGGCGAACTTGCGCAGAGTGGAATTTCCGGATATTCTCTGCGGCACGGCGTAAGATTTCCAAAAAACGGGGCTCTACCGTTTCCATGGCCTGACGGATCTCTTCCTCCGTCACCTGCAAGGAGCTTAGCTTGGCACGGTCAAATTTTTCGCAATAGGCATAAAGTGCCTGATCCCCATTTTCTCTCACATCGGCAATGATCCCGGAAACTACTTCCGCCACATTGACGGTATTTTCCACACGGGCAAATACTTCTTCCGGTTTCACCTGGTCAAACTCTAAAATTTTGATCATTTGGATTCCTCCATCTGGGCCTCGATCTGCTCCATAAGTTTTACGATTTTTTCACTCTTGAACTGATACCCGGCCTTATTGGCGATCAGTCTTGCACTGATGGGAACGATGTTTTCGATGACTTCCAAATCGTTCTCTTTTAAAGTCGTACCGGTTTCCACAATATCCACGATCACATCGGAAAGTCCCAAAATGGGGGCAATTTCGATAGAGCCGTTCAGGTGGATAATGTCAATATCCCGACCTTTGGATAAGTAGTGCTGCCGTGCGATGGCAGAAAACTTGGTGGCAACTCGTAAGGTGCGATCCGGATCGTCGCAAAAATCTTTCTTGGCGGCCACCGCCATGCGGCATTTGCCAATATCCAGATCCAAAAGCTCATACACATCCGGGCTGTACTCCAAAAGGATGTCTTTTCCGGCTACGCCAATATCTGCCGCACCCCGTTCCACATAAATGGCCACATCGGAGGGTTTTACCCAGAAATATCGCACACCTGCTTCCGGATTCTCAAAAATCAGCTTCCGGCTGTTTTCCAAAATGGCAGGACAAGGATAACCTGCCTTTTCAAACATGGCATACACTTTTTCGCCCAGCCTTCCCTTAGGCAGTGCCACATTCAGGAAGTTATCCTTTTCTGTGGGGGTATCCAATGTCATATCCAGCATATCCAGATACACCGCAAAACCAAAAGCACCGGTGGTATGCTGCATTTTCTGCATCAGCTTATCATATTGTCCGCCGGACAATACCGCAGAGGGGACGCCCTCCACAAAGCCCTTGAATACGATACCATTATAGTAGTTGATGTCACTGACCACGGAAAAATCCACCTGAAGCATATCCAGAACTTCCGGATCTTCTATGGATCGGATGATTTCTGCCAGCTTCTCCAAAGAAGTCAGCTCGCACAAACCTGCAAGACTTTGGATCAATTCCGGAAGAACCTGCTTGGCACTACCGGAGGTGCGAAGTAAAATGGTCAAAATTTTCTGTGTTTTTTCAGAAAGGCCCATTTTCTTCAAGCCGGCCTCATTTTTTTCTTCCACGCATTTGAAAGCATCGGCCATTTCCCCTTGGGTCAAGCCTTCCTCATTCAGCACACGGGTCAGTAAATCCAAATTGGTCAGGTTCAACACGCAGCTTTGGGAAATGCTTTGAAGGCTTTTCGCCGCCAGCACGATCACCTGACAAATATCCCCATCCGTAATTTGTCCGATACACTCCAAACCAACCTGCATAATTTCTTTATAGCTTTGATTGCCTTTGGAAATGCGGTAAACATTTTCATTATAAAACAGCTTTTGCACACCGTCACCGGAATTTTTGATATTCTTGATAATGGACAAGGTCACATCCGGCTTTAACGCCATCAATTTACCGTTGGTGTCGGTGAAGGTGATCACACTGTCGGAAATGAGAAAATCCTTATTTTTGGCATACAGATCGTATTCCTCAAATTTACTCATTTTATATTGGGTATAGCCATAGCTACGGTACAAAGACCGCAGGCCAAATATGACTTTTTCCTGAAAACTCAACGAAAGATCCATGATTATTCCTCCGATAATTCAAGCTGGGCAATGGCTTTTCGATAACCGCCGCTGCCGTAATTCAAGCATTTACTGACCCTGCCGATGGTGGCACTGCTCACTTCCACCTGCTCGGCTATTTTTTGATAGCTAAGCCCTTTGGAAAGCAGGATTGCAGTATCCAACCGCTGGGACATATCTAAAATTTCCTTAATGGTACAAATATCTTCAAAATACGCATAGCAATCTTCCAGCGTTTGAAGATTCAATATTGTCTGAAACAGTCTATCTACCGATTCACAATGGAGATTATGCATACCGGTCACCTCTTTCTAAAATTCACTTCACCATATTATCACTTTAGCTAACTAAAGTCAAGGTAATTTTTCCTTTTTTTGATGACATTTTTTTCAGTTTGTGGTATTGTTATAAAAACACACGCAGAAAGGATGGTATCCTATGAAAATACTGGTCAGTGCTTGTCTTTTGGGAGAAAATTGCAAATATAACGGCGGCAACAACCTCAGTCCTGAAGTTAAAAAATTTGTGAGCGGTAAAGAGGTCATCCCCGTCTGCCCGGAAATGCAGGCCGGTTACGGATGTCCCAGAATCCCCATCGAAATCGTGGATAGTGTCTTGATGACCCGGGATGGAAAAAATGTAGATCCTGCCATGCGAAAAGCCATCGAAGAAATTTTGGATTCTATTAAGGACGAAAAGATCCAATGTGCTGTTTTAAAAGCCAGAAGTCCCACCTGCGGCGTTCACCAGATTTATGACGGCACTTTTTCCGGCACCCTGATCCCGGGTATGGGAGTATTCGCCCAAGCCCTGAAAGAAGCCGGCTACCCCGTTTTCGACGACGAGGAAGTATAAATTTCCGTTTACGATCGTCGGGAATGGATTTATCCATTCCGTCCAAAAGTACCATTGACGCACCATGAAACGGAAGGCATAAATGCCTTCCCTACGGGGATAAATTGTGTTTATCACTGCAAAAAAAGTCTGCCTTGCAAGAAGGCAGACTTTTTATTTAGGGTTGTCGCATACGGATCATCCATTCATCCATGAAACGGGTGACGGAATCCGGCAAATATGCATAGCTGACACCGTTTTTCAATATAGGGTTATTGGAGTCCATGATTGGGTTGGCGGCCAGTTCTTCATCCATATAGTTCAGCGCACCTTCAATGGGAGATCCATAACAGATATAGTCCATATTGGCACCGGAGATTTCCGGGTCGCACAAGAAGTTGATAAACAACTCCGCCTCTGTCTTATTCTCTGCACAAGTAGGAATACACATAGCATCGATAAACAGATTGAACTTCTGATTTTCCGGCAGGTAGAATCGCAAATCGGGATTTTCCGCCATCATCTGCATACAGTCGCCGGCATAATAGGTAGCTACATAGGCATTTTCGTTGATCATGGTATCATAGATCTGATCCATAACATACTGACGAACCAAAGGCTTTTGCTTAGAAAGTTCCTCCGCACATCGTTTCAGTTCTGCCTCGTCCTGGGTGTTTACATCCACCCCCAGCTTATATTGGGTCACGCCAAAGGCATCCCGGGAGTTATCAAACATCAGGATCTTTCCGGCATACTTCTCATTCCACAGAAGCTCCCATCCCGTCACATCTTCTTCCGCCACATACTTGGAATTGTAGATAATACCCACAGTCCCCCAGGTATAGGGCACAGAATATGCGTTATCCGGGTCATAGCTGGTATTCTTAAACTGCTCCTGCACATTTTTATAATTGGGAATATTCTCCATGTTCAGCGGCTGGAGCATATTTTCCTTGATCAGGCGACCGATCATATAGTCCGAGGGAATGATCAAATCCACCGTCAGTCCGCCACCGGTCAACTTGGTATAGAGGGATTCGTTGGAATCGTAGGTATCATACTGCACATCAATATGGGGATACCGCCGTTCAAACTCTGCGATTATATCCATGGTGCCGTCACTGCCATCGGCAATGTTCTGACCCCAGTTCATCACATATAGCTTTGTTTTTGCCTGACGGGTCGTGCCGAACAGAAAACCACAGCCAACGATCACCGCCACAGCACAAGCTCCGGCACAAACGCGGCGAAATACTTTCATGCCACGGCTGACTTCCTTCACTTGAGGTTCCTTCTTTTTCTTATCGCTGCGGATCTGCAGAAGATTCATACCCACCATCAGCACAAAGATCAGCAGGAACAACAGTGTGAACATGGCATAGATCTTGGGATGCATTTGCTTACGGGTATAAGTGTAGATCGCAACGGGCAAGGTAGAGAAACCGGTACCGGTGACAAAGTAGCTGATCACGAAATCGTCAAGGCTCATGGTAAACGCCATGATGGCACCGGAGATAATACCGGGCATGATCTCATGGATGGTCACCTTGAAGAAAGACTGCAAAGGTGTGCAGCCCAAATCCATGGCCGCATCCTGCAAAGCAGGATTCATTTGCTGCAATTTAGGCATCACATTCAAAATCACATAAGGTAAACTGAATGTGATATGGGCGATCAGCAAAGTCCAGAAATTTAAGCTGTTTTTCTCATGGAGAAGGTTTGTTCCCACAAAGACAAACAACAATGACAAAGAAATACCGGTCACAATATCCGGGTTTGTCATGGGAATGTTGGTCAGGCTCATAACCGCTTTTCGCATTTTGGGTTTCAAATTATAAATACCCACTGCGGCAAAAGTACCAAATGCGGTGGCAATGACCGTAGAAAGAACAGCAATCAGCATAGAGTTACCCAACTGCTGCAAAAGATCCTGATCTTTGAAAAGTTCCGCATATTGTTGCAGCGTAAAGCCCTCAAATACGGAGATGTTTTTTCCCGTATTAAAGGACGCCACGATCAGCACCAGCATGGGAATATACAAAAGTGCAAAGACCAAAATGGTAATGATCCGGTTTGTCTTTTTCATACCAGTACACCGCCTTCCTCATCGGAACCAAAGCGGTTCATAATACCGGTACAAACCAGCACCAACAGCATCAGCAGCAAGCTCAGTGCCGCGCCCATATTGGGATTGTTACTGGTTTTAAACTGTTTTTCAATCACGTCACCGATCAGCATCGTATCGGCGCCGCCCAATTTCTGGGAGATATAGAAGGTAGATACCGCCGGCACAAACACCATGGTAATACCGGAGAGGATTCCCGGCATGGAAAGGGGTAATACTACCTTGGAAAAGACCTTGATACTGTTACAGCCCAGATCCTCCGCCGCCTCGATCAGGCGATGGTCGATCTTCACAATGATGGCATACAGCGGCAGGATCATATAGGGCAGGTAGTTATAGACCATACCCAAAATCACCGCACCGGGTGTACCGATCATTTCCACCGGGCCAAGATGCAGCCACCCCAGAACGGTATTGACAATGCCGGTGGTTTCCAAAATACCCACCCATGCCAGTGTACGGAGCAAAAAACTCATGCACATCGGAAGCATGACCAGCATATAAAGAATCTTTTGTGTCACTTCTCCCCTTTGGGCAATGAAATATGCCACAGGGTAGCCCAAAATCAGGCAAATCAGGGCAGAGATCAACGCATAACCCACAGAAATGCCTAAAGAGGGGAAAAATGTTTTTAGATTCACAATATTTTGAAAGGTAAAACCGCCGGTATCCGGGTCAGTCAGGGCATAATATCCCACAACGCCCAAAGGGACCAGAGTACACGCCAGCATCCAGAGGATATAAGGCGTACTCACCAAAACAGACTTATTCTTCTTCATCCACGGCATCCTCCGTCAGCTCGTCATACTCAGCAGAGTAGGAGCTATAATCAACAAACATACCGGAATATTCACATTTATGCATGATATGAATATCCTCCGGGTTCAGGCGGATGCCCACCGTAGAGCCCACGGGCTGGAAATCGGTGGTTTGAATGAGCCATTTAAAGCCTTTGAAATCCACGATAATATCGTAATTGAGACCCTTAAAGGTTACAGAGGTAACTGTACCGGTCAGATGGCCTTCTTCGCAAGGTACAAAGTCGATGTCCTCGGGACGGATAACCACATCCACCGGCTCATTGGGCTCAAAGCCAAAGTCCAGGCACTTAAAGGTACGGCCAAAGAACTTGACCTTATAATCGGAGAGCATAATGCCGTCCAGAATGTTACTTTCGCCAATGAAGTCGGCTACAAAAGCATTTTTCGGCTCGTTATATATATCCTCAGGCTTGCCGATCTGCTGAATACGACCCTTATCCATGACCACAACCGTATCAGACATGGAAAGTGCTTCTTCCTGATCGTGGGTCACATAAATAAAGGTGATACCCATGACCTGCTGGATTCGTTTCAGCTCATTTTGCATATCCTTCCGCAGACGCAAGTCCAGTGCCGCCAGAGGCTCGTCCAGCAGCAGCACCTTGGGACGGTTCACCAGCGCACGGGCAATGGCTACACGCTGCTGCTGACCACCGGACAGAGAATCGATGCTACGCCGCTCATAGCCTTTTAGACCCACAACGCCCAACATTTCGTGGACACGCTCGTGGATCTCATCCTTGGGCAGCTTGGCTACCTTCAGGCCGAATGCGATATTCTCGTAAACATCCAAATGGGGAAACAGCGCATACCGCTGAAACACCGTATTGATCTGTCGTTGGTATGGCGGCACATCGTTGATGCACTTGCCATCAAAAAGCACCTGACCGGATGTGGGGTTTAAGAAACCGCCAATAATCCGCAAGGTGGTAGTTTTGCCACAGCCGGAAGGTCCCAGCAATGTGAGGAATTCCTTATCGTTAAAATAGAGATTGATCCCATCAAGGATCCTTTCCCCGTCGAACTCCATAACAAGATCCTGGAGTCTGATGAGTTCTTTGGACATTATCCTCCCCCGTTTCTGTATATTTGTAGGCAAGTATAGATATACCCCAAAATCCCCCCTTTGTCAACGAATTTTTCGCTTTTTTTACGCATTTTTTCATCGTAATTTTTCCGCCATTGCAATGGCAATTCCCAGGCGGCTTGTCCTTCCCTGAACAAAGGTACAAATACTCTGGGTTTTTTGCTGTTTTTTGCTGTTTTTTTCTGTAACTACTTGCATTTTTCCCCTTTGTGGGTTACCATAAACAAAAAAGAAATTACCCCCTATTCAATTGGAGGACCATTATGAAACAGAGAATTTTAAAACTAACAGCCGCCCTTTTGGCTCTTTGTATGCTCCTGCCCCTGGCCGCCTGTGGAAAAACCTCCACCGACACCCCCGGCAAAGAAACTAAGGAGCCCATTACCGCAGATATGATCTTTGAGGCTCTGCAAACCGGTGTGACATTCGATGCCGAGCTGACGGATAAAAGTTCCTCCGCAGTTACCTCCTACGCAGGTATGCCGGAAGATGTTACCATCACCATGTATAGCTCCAATGCCCGTTATGCCGATGAATTGACCTGGATCGTTTTGACAGATGCAAGCGACAAAGACGCTGCTTTGGAAGTGGTAGAAAAGCATATCGAACAAAAATTGGAACATTATCAAAATTACCAGTTCGATCAGATCCCTAAGCTGGAAGATTATGTGCTTTGGCACGATGATTTGAATATCATTCTGTGTATCACCGCGGATTCAGATACCGCCCGTGATCTCATAGAAGACCCCACAAAAGCCGTTCCCAAGGAAACCGAGCCCTCTACCACCGCACCCGTCCCCACCGCTCCT
>JAZRRA010000115.1:0-3502 GCA_045650305.1 Faecousia sp. | reverse complement strand
AAAAATCGAGGGTCAGCGTATAAGCCCGATGATTTTTTCGGATACCGCAAACCGGCGGTAAAGCCGAAGATACCGCCCTGATTATGGTACAATCAGGGACTTTTTTTATCTTCGTCCGGATATGCTGGCAGCTGTGATGCTGACATCGCCCGGTAGGCTACCTGGGCGGCATCCGGGGCTTTGGTGCAGGCCATGTGCCAAAAGGGGACAATTTGGGAAAGTTTTTTTACCATTTGCAAAAATCGGGGATGCTTTTCTACTTCCATAGGCAGATAGGTCTGCTTTTGCAGCATATTGAGAGCATCCCGGGGCAGCATGGGAGAAATCCGGTTCTCCCCTCCCCGTTCCAAAATGCAGATTCCCTGCAAAGGAACGGCTACATTCGTATCTAATCCGTGCTTACCGCTCCAGGGTGAACCAAAAGCAACGACACCGACATCAGTCAGTTTTAAAAAAGGTTTATCGTCATTGATCATCACCGCACGATCACCAAACTGCTCCCGCCACAGCCGGGTATGGGTGGATTTACCCGTACCGCTTCGGGCAATAAACAGATAGGCTTTGCCATCTACCGCTATGGTGCTGCCATGGGTTAGCAGCACATTTCTGTCAAAGAGATATTCCGCAAAAGCACGCTGAATGGCGGCCCGTTCCAAAAAAGGATCGGTAAACACCCGAAAACGAAAACCCTCCTCCTCTGCCTCCCGATCCAGTTCCGCTTGTTCAAAACGGAGATCTTCCTGCGTTACCTTTACAGTAAACTCCGGCATCTCCTCGGTTAAATAAGATGAAAAATAATTGGGCGTACTGCTAAAAAGGGATGTAATTTCCGCTGTTACGCCTGCGATCTTCATAGAAAATTCTGCCATAGGTTCACCTCCTGCCGTTTTCTTCAGTATAACACAAAATTCCCCTTTCGTCATCCTTTTCACATATTTTCTGCCTATCGGCACAAGATAGGAAAAAGGAGGCGACTGTATGGACGGACAAGAATTGGTAAAACAGACATTGGATCAGATTCCAAAGGCAAATGCAGGGGCAAAAAAGATTATTGGTCTTGTGAAGGAAGGGGGCAGAATTACGGGCTACCAACTTTCCGATCAAAGTTTTGTTTCAAAACCGCAGGCTGTTTCCATGGCAAAGCATGGAGAAATTCAAGGGGTTGGTATTGCACACCGTGGGGACACGGAATATCTCAAAGCCATTCCCAACGACAACGAAAATGACAATTTGGGCAATCTTCCCTCCGTATCGCCCCACAACTAAACAGAGGGTGCCTCCTTTTCCGGGAGACACCCTCTCATCCTATTGCTTATTTGGTTCTTAACTTCTTTACGCCCAAATAGATGCCGTAGCCTATCACATAACCGATTGTATTCATGATCAGGTCATCCACATCCGATGCCCGTCCAAAAAAGGGCAATTGCAGAATCTCAATACATAATGTGACACCTATGCCTGCGGCAATAACCTTCCAATGGGTATTGAGTTTTTTGAATACCGCCGGCCATACGATCCCCAATGGGATAAACATGGTCACATTACCAATGAGATTTACCAAGGCATCCTTCATATCCGGGTAGTCAAACCAATAGACAAAGGGCTGAAAATTCACCCACATCGGGAATATTTGGGTGCTATCAAACAAAAGAGGCTGGATTTTGCCCTCCACCAAACCGAAAGGGCAAAATGTAAACCGCACGACCACCACGATGCAAATATACACCAGCAGCAATTGACTTTCCCGTTTGATACTGACTTTTTTATCCTTGATCCAGCAAATGCCCCGAACCATCAGCCAAATGAAACTGATGATCACCACCATTTGCCAGTACTGTATTTCTATCATAGATGCACCTTCCTACCAAATAAAGGGGATCAGCCGATACTTGACTTTCTTTTGATATTCTGCGTAGCCGGGAAGTTCCTTTGCTAAAAGTTTTTCTTCGTCCAGCAGTCGGATCACGATGATCCCAGGATATAGGGCAAAGATCAGCAACGCATACCATGAGCCTAACATCACGGGAATGGTCAAAAACAGCAGGATCGTCACGGCGTACATAGGATGACGGACGATTCCATAAAGCCCCGTATCTACCACCTTCTGCCCTTCCTCAACCCGAATGGTACGGCTTAAATAGGCATTTTCCCGCATGACTTCTGCGTACAATCCGTAGGCAATCAAAAACAAGACCGAGCCCAGGATCATGACCCAGGAAGGCATTTGCGACCAGCCAAAGCGGTAGTCCAGGCCGGAAAGAATAAAGCCTGCCACGAACATCAGTCCGGACAGTGCCAACACGCCCTTTTGTGCTGCCTGCTTTTCTTTGGCATCCAACCGTTTCGCTAAAAAATCCGGGTTTTTCCGATACATCACCACCCCGGCTATCAGCATCGGTACAAACAGCAGTCCTATAAACAGCCAACCGCCAAAGTAGGCAACTGTGCCTGCCGGCAGGAATATCAAAAGTCCCACCATCAATAGACCGCAGAAAAATTTTATTAGTGCATTTGCCAGCAATTTCATATTTGTCACCTCATTCCGATTATACACCACAAAATCCACTCTTGCAAGCATAGCCATATAGGATTATAATAAAATCAAAATCAGGAATCGGAGGATGAATTATGGGTTATTTTGCAGTCATCGACACAGAAACCAATTGGATCGATCAGGTCATGTCAATCGGCACCATCGTTGCAGACGACAATACCTTTCAGCCCATAGAATCTACATATCATGTGATCACACCGGAATACCAAATTGGTGGTATGTATGAAGATACCCTATTTTCCGACAGCCGACTCTCTCCCAAAGTGTGCAGTCGGCAGGATGCCCTTTCGGATATGAAGAATTTATTTTCCGCTTATCATGTGGATGCCATTTTTGCCTATAACGCTTGCTTTGACCGCAATCATCTACCGGAACTGAGTGGCTATATATGGTATGATATTATGCGCATGGCCGCCTATCGCCAATATAATCACAAGATCCCATCGGACGCCCCCTGCTGTGCCACCGGCAGACTGAAACGAGGCTACGGTGTAGAACCTATGTTACGACTTCTTTCGGGAGATCGATGGTATCACGAAACCCACAATGCATTATACGATGCCCTGGACGAATTGGAAATCATGAAACTGTTAGGTTACCGCATTTCCCAATATTCCCCCTTATAAAATCGGCAGGAAAGCTCATTTCGAGTTTTCCTGCCAGTTCTTTAAATGGGCATTAAGGTAGCTAAGCACCCGTTTTTTATCCCCCGACCATAGTGGTGCAACGAGATCTTTTTTTGCTCCGTCACCGGTAATTCGATGGACAACTGTGGATGCCGGCAACACTGCAAGGCACTGATCCAGGATTTCGGCATATTCGGATAGTTCCAGGCAACGGAATTTTCCTGCAAGATAATCCTTCTCCAATTGGGTGTTTTTCAGCACATGAAGCAAATGAAATTTTACACCGTCTGTACCTGCGGCAACAGCTTCACGGGTGGTTTCC
>JAZRRA010000114.1:0-3596 GCA_045650305.1 Faecousia sp. | reverse complement strand
CCGATGCATCCAAGTTAGGAAACCAGGTATCCGATTCCACTTGCGTATGCACCTTCGTCACATAGGCTCTTTGGCACATAGGCAGCATTTGCCGATAAACACTGCCGCCACCGATGACAAACACCCGTTGTGCATCTTTTGTATGCTCCACAGCAGCTTCCGGGCTATGGCAGACAGTAAAGCCCTCCATGGTCACATCCTGCCTGGTCAGCACGATATTCTCTCTGCCGGGCAAAGGCTTGCCTCCCGGAAAATCCTCCACCGTTCTTCTGCCCACGATCACAGATGCCCCCCGGGTGGTTTCCCGGAAAAATTTTCGGTCTGCCATCAAAGCAACCGGCTGTGTACCATCCTTGCCGATGCCCCAATCCTCATATACGGCTACGATCAATTCCATTTTTCCATACCTCAAATAGCCATGGGAATCTCAAAGTCAAAGGGATGGAACTGATAGTCCTCCACCTTGAAACTATCCTTGGTAAACTGATAAAAATCCGTAACGGTTTCATCCAGGGTCACCTTGGGAGCAGGATAGCCCTCTTTTTCCAGCATTGCCTTCACCGCAGGAATATGGCGGTCGTAAATATGACAGTCCGCGATCACATGGACAAGCTCACCGGGTTTTAAACCGGCGATCTGTGCCATCATCATGGTCAGCATGGCATACTGGCAGACATTCCAGTTATTGGCCGTGAGCATATCCTGACTACGCTGATTCAAAATGGCGTTCAGAGTATCTCCCGTCACATTGAAAGTCATGGAATAGGCACAGGGGTACAAATTCATCTCATGCAGGTCTTCAAAATTATAAATATTGGTAAGGATACGACGGGATGCCGGGTTGTGCTTTAAGTCATAGATCACCCGATCCACCTGATCGAACATACCTTCTTTATATGTATGCTTGATACCCAACTGGTAACCATAGGCTTTACCGATGGTACCGTCCTCACCTGCCCATTCGTCCCATACATGGCTACCCAGGTCTGCGATCCGGTTGGACTTCTTTTGCCAGATCCACAAAAGCTCATCCAGTGCGGATTTCCAATAAGTACGCCGCAGGGTCATCAGGGGAAATTCCTCCTGCAGGTTATATCGATTCACCACACCGAATTTTTTGACTGTATGGGCAGGCGTTCCGTCTGCCCAACGGGGACGAACCTCCAGATCCGTATCGTAAAATCCGTTTTCCAATATATCCAGACAAGTAGCGCGATAAATTTCATCTGCTCTGCTCATGGTCTTTTCTCTCTTTCGTCGTATTCAGGAAAATACTCCCGTACAAAATCCACCTGCTGAACCTGAAAGCTCCTGCCGTTTAAATAAGCAAGGCTTCCGGCATCGGTAGTAAAGGTAAAGGTCAGTTTATAAGAATAGAGTGCCTGGTAATTCCGGTCAAAGTTCTTATTCAGTTTGCCATATTTACCGTCACCCAGCAAAGGATGCCCCGCATGGGCAAACTGGGCGCGGATCTGGTGGGTACGGCCGGTGATCAGCTTGCACTCCACCAAAGAAAGTCCGCCGCTGCTACTAAGCACCCGATAATCTGTATGGCAGGATTTGGCACCGGACTGGGGGGTATCGGTCACAAATACCCGATTTTTCTTGGCATCCTTAAAAAGATACCCCTTAAGACTTCCGTTTTTCTGCTTCAGCGTCCCTTCCACAATGGCCAGATACCGCTTATCCATCTCCCGGTCCTTGATCTTCTGATTCATAACACGCAGAGCCTCTGCCGTTTTGGCGGCAATGACGATGCCGCCGGTATTGCGGTCAATGCGGTTGCACAGTGCCGGGGTGAAGGAATGTTCCTCCCGGGGACGCCATTCCTTTTTCTGATACAAGTATGCCTGGATATGGTCAAACAGCGTTCTGCCCTACTCCGCACCGTCGTGGGGATGCACCGCCAGACCGGGGCGGTTAACCACCAAAAGAATATGATCATCCTCATATACAATATTTAATTTCGGCGTTGCCACCGTCAGGAATGCATTTTCCTCCCGGGGCGTGTCAAAAAACTCATCGTTGATATAAAGCTGCAACACATCCCCGGCCTGCAAGCGACTATCCCGCTCCGCACGACCGCCGTTGAGCTTGATCCGCTTGATGCGGATGTACTTCTGTGCCAGAGAAGCAGGCAACAGCGGCACACTTTTGGCAAGAAACCGATCCAGTCGCTGACCGGCATCGTTTTTGCCGATGGTCAATTCTTTCATTTCTTTCCTACCGTCTCTTCAAAATGGCGATCGATCTGCTGGGTAAACTCCAAAGCCGGATTGTAGCCCAATTTTCTTTGGCGGTTATTCATAGCCGCAACTTCCAAAATCATGGCAAGGTTTCGGCCGGGGGTAATGGGAATGGTATTCATAGGCACTTTCACGCCCAAAATCTCCATATACTGTTCTTCCAGTCCCAGACGGTCATAAACCTCATGGGTATTCCAGGGGACGATGTTGACCACCAGGTCGATGTCATTTTCCGCACGGACTGCACCCATACCGAACAGCTTTGCCACATTGATAATACCAATGCCACGCAGTTCCACATAGTTGCGGATCAGTTCCGGTGCAGTACCCACCAATGTATTTTCCGTCATTTTTCGAATATCCACCGCATCGTCAGCAATCAAACGGTGACCACGCTTCAAAAGCTCCACCGCCGCTTCACTTTTACCGATACCGCTTTCACCGATGAGAAGCAAGCCTTCGCCGTAGACTTCCACCAGTACGCCATGACGGGTGATGGAAGGAGCCAATGCCACCTGCAAATAGTCAATGACCGCATTGATGGTAACACCGGTGGGATCTGCAGACCGCAAAACCGTAATATCATGGGCCTTAGCACATTCCAAACATTCCCCATCCACCGGCAGATTACGGGCGATGAGGAGGGCAGGAAATTTATAGGAGAAAATACGGTCATAGCTTTTCCGCCGTTCTTCAGGAGAAATGCTGGACAAGTATCCCATTTCCGCATTACCCATGACCTGCAAACGCAAAGGCTCAAAGTGCTCCAAATAACCGGTCAGCTGCAAGCCGGGGCGGGACAAATCCTCTACCGTCAAACGGATCGTATCATAATCGCTTGACTGATAAACGATCTCCAAATGCAAATACTCCACCAAACTACTGAGCAAAACACCGCTACGATTGGGCATAGTACCACACCTCTTTCCTCGTTTTTCTCCTATTATAATCTCCCGAAAAAAGAAAGGCAAATAATATTTTTCAAAAAACGAAAATTTTTCCTAAAAAACACTTGCTTTTTTTCAAATTGTCTGTTATCATATCAAAGCGTCTTGCGAAAGGCGCGATTTTGTGAGCCATTTACGGATAGGAGGTGCAGAGAATGGCGAAGTGTGATTACTGCGGTAAGGGCGTGACCTTTGGTATTAAGGTTTCCCACTCCCACAGACGTTCCAACCGGGCATGGAAGCCCAACGTTAAGCGTGTCAAGGCCATTGTGAACGGTACGCCGTGCCACGTGTATGCCTGTACCAGATGCCTGCGTTCCAACAAGGTCGAGCGCGCTGTCTGATTTATCCGGCAAATAATATTTTTCAAAAAACGAAAATTTTTCCTAAAAAACACTTGCTT
>JAZRRA010000113.1:0-2026 GCA_045650305.1 Faecousia sp. | reverse complement strand
GAGGTCAATCTGGATGTGACCTTATCCGTTCCCACCACCCTTTCCAACGAATTCCAGAACCAAATCGGTAAGCTGGATTGGGAATTTATGGTAGAGGAATTTCCCGTGGATCCTGATGATCCCAAGCCTCCTCTCACCGGTGACGATTTCAACCGTCCGCTGGTGGTCGGCATTATGGCCGGCTCTGCCGCCATTCTGATCATCCTTTTCATTTTGCTGAAAAAAAGCAAAAAGAAAGAAGAAAACACTTGATTTTTAAGATAAGGAGGAGTAAGGCATGAAGCCAACTGCAAAGAAAACTCCCTACAAAAGAATCGCCTTGGTCCTCAGTATTTGCTTCCTCATTGCATGGTGCTTGCTGGGCACCGGTGCCTCCCTGGCGTGGTTCACCGACACCGCCAAAGAGGTCACCAACATCTTCCACTTCGCTGATTTTGATTTGGAGGTTTCCCATCGTCTCACCGACGGCACCTGGGAAAAAGTGGACAGTCAGACCAAATTGTTTGACGAAGAAGCGCTGTACGAACCCGGTCACACCCAGGTTGTTTATCTGCGGGTGGAAAATAAGGGCGAGGTCCCTTTCCTGTTTGATACCGCGGTCAATGTCAACGGCTGCATTTATGCAACCAATGCGCTGGGTCAGCAATTTATGCTCCAGGAATACCTGCGGTTTGGCATTACTGTCACAGACAGCGAGGATGCTATGAAAAACAGTATTCCCGATCGGAACGCTGCAATCCGCATCGCCAACGAACCCCTGCACAATTACTACGAAACCGGCACCTTTGAATTGGCGCCCGATTGCATGAAATATGTGGCAATCGTGGTTCGTATGCCGGAGGTTGTCAGCAATATCGCCAACTACCGGGGCGATGTCATTCCCAAGGTGGAATTGGGTATCACCGTGAGAGCAGAACAAATAAAAAACTAATCCACTATAGCAATTTTTCGAAAGGAGGTTGATTGTGGTGAATTTGTTTCGCAAGTTTTTCTATATTCCCCAGTACGGAAAAATTGACGACAAGGTTATGGTCACAAAAGTCGTCACATCCGTGGTCACTGTGATCTTGTGTCTGGCTGCTATGGGTTTTTCCGCCTATGCATATTTCTCCCACGACCTCACCTCCGGATCCAACACCCTTAAGGGTGCTAAATTTGATGTCAAAGTCCAGATTCAGCTGGACGACGCAAACGGTGAAGCCGTAACCGTCGTAACCAGCAATTACAAAACTCACACCGCTGAATTGGAGGCCGGTAAAACATATTTCATTACCGCGCAGCACACCAGTGCCAGCACCGCAAAAACCGGTTTTCTGATCATCACCGCCGAGAATTGCAACACCCGCTATCACACAATGCAATTGGGCAAGGACGGTGCGGGTCTCACCGAGACGATTACCTTCTATCTCAAGCCCACTGCCGATACCAAGGTGACCTTCCTGGCGCACTGGGGCACTTCCTCCTATTACGGCTATGCGGTCGATAACCAAAACTATATCCAGAACGAAGAGCCGGTTACGATGAATATCACCCCGCCTGACGAGCAAGCTTCTGAAGACACAAACGCTACTACAGCAACACCGGCCGACCCTACGGATATGACCGAGCCTGCGGAAACGGAAGGCACATCTGCCACAGACGAGACTACTGAAACAACTACAGCGGAAGCAGACATTTAAAAAACTCTCTGTCAATGACAGAGAGTTTTTCATTACTTGTAATGGCTGATTTTTTGTGCTATACTGGTAGAACCAATTGTTACAGGGAGGTTTTTACAATGGCAAAACGAATTGGAATTGTGCCAGCCTCTTTTATCGGAGATCCGGAAAAGAGCTGCATGGCCGATTATTACAGCCTGGGACATAACTATATTAAACGAACAATTGAAGCCGGGTGTACCCCCATCGGTCTTGCACCGGCAGAAAACTGGCTGACAGAGGATGCGATGGAACTGTGCGACGCTTTTCTTGTGCAGGGTGGCGCTGAGTTCTACCCCTACCATTTTCAGGTAATCCATCATGCCATC
>JAZRRA010000112.1:0-18205 GCA_045650305.1 Faecousia sp. | reverse complement strand
GCAATTTCCAACACCCTGCAGTACTCTGTTGAGTCCTATGCATATGCAAACATCAATGCTAACGATAAGAAACTGGTTGAGCTGCTGAAGACCATGATTTACTACGGCGACTCCGCTAACAACTTCTTCAAGAAGTAATTTCCCAAACAAAAAATCCCACCGCTGCGGCGGTGGGATTTTTATATGTAGGGAAGGCATTTATGCCTTCCGTTTTATGGTGCGATAAATGAAAAAATCCCCCATGTCAATGGAGGATTTTTCAGTGCCGTATCTTATTTTTTCGTTTATACCTTTGCAGGCCTGCGTTTTTTCAGTTTATAAAGTTCTTCTGTGGCGATCCGGGTTTTGGCAACCACATCACCGCCTTTGGGGAAGCAATAATACAAAACATCGTTATTGCCGATGCAGATCACATCCCCGATCTCATACCAATAATAATCGGCGTACAGACTGTAACAAGCCAGCGGGCCTTGACTATATTGCAGTTTGCCGTCACAGCCCGTAAGCGTAAATCCCTCCGGGGTGTGGGTCAAATGACCGTCGCCTACCATATAAATGGCCTTAAAGTCCACCATCATACCAATGGACACATCCACATCCAGCTTGTAACTGCCGTCTTCCAAAGCATTTCGCACTTCCTGCCGTTGCCAGGCATACCAATGGGGGATATGGTTAAATTTTTCTTCCCCGTTCAGTGCCTTCAGCTTTCCCAATTCCGTCAGCTCATATTGGACACCACAGTGATGGCAGGTCAGGGTGATGCCCTTACCTTCTGTTTCACCTTCCGTTCCGCAGTGGGGGCATTTATACAAGATCCGGTTCAGGCCATCGGCACGGAACGGCTCATCGATCACCACCTGATTTTCCTGCTGCCATGCAAAATTATCAAAACCGAAGGCTTCATCCAGCTTTTGATCCAATTGTGCTACGGTCATGGTTTTCAGTTCCTCCGCCGATGCCAGACACTGCACCTTGGCACTGACCTTTACCTTCCGCTTTTGGAGGCAATTATAAAGGGGATCCCGAGCAAACGCACCTTCCGTGATGACCGTCACCACCGGCACACCCAACTTTTTCAGCAGAACGCCCATTTTACGGGGTAATGCCGTGGCCGTGCCGTCGAAGGAATAGCTTGCCTCCGGGAACATCAGCACACTGGTTTTCTTCTTTTTCAGCACATATTCCATATCCCGGATCAGGGACACATCGCTGACAAACTTCTGAGTGGGGAAACAGCCGATCAGTCGCATCAGCCATTCCTGACCCACAAAACCGTCGGAGGTACAAACAATGCCGTACCGCTTCGGAAAGAAGATCTTGGAAACGATCTTCAGGTCAATAAAGCTGGAGTGATTCATCAGGATCAGGCAAGGTTCTTTTTTGCCGATCTTCTCCATGCCCTCTTTTGTATAAGTAAATTTCACCGGGAACAGATCCAAAATGGACAGCATCCGAATGACCAATTGCAAAATAGGATTGGGACGCAGGGGATTGCGATGCTTGGGTCTGGGCAGAGCCATGACTTTTTCGTATGGCAATTTCTTCGTTCTAATCTTCATAATATTTGCCTTTCTCCTTTTGATAGTATGCATTATACACCACAAGGGGCTTTGTCGCAACTTCGTTTTTCAGGGAAAAAATCGGAAAAACGAAAAAAATTGTAATTTTTTTGCATTTTCCTCTTGCAATCCGATTACAAGTGTATTACAATGGTATTCACAAGGAGGTGGGGCTATGTCGGAACCCATTTTGCGAATCTCTCCGAAGAAGTATAACGGAGAAACGACGATCATATCCATGCGCGTTGCCAAGGATATGTTGAAAGACCTGGATATGGTGGCATCCTCCACCGGGCGAAACCGCAACGAAGTTCTGGCCATGAGTTTGGAATTTGCCCTAAACCACATGGAAATCGTTGTACGAGGAAAAGAAGGAACATAATATTTTTAATATCACGCAGTGGAAACAATTTCAGGGAGGAAACAGAAAAATGGCAAAGTTTGTAATTGAGTGTCCCCGTTGTGGAAAATTTGTAGAGGCAAAAACCGGCTTTTTTGCCCGCAAGAAGATCGACTGCTCCTGCGGTAATGTGATCGATGTTCGCACGGATAAGCTGAGTAGCCGGGAATGTCCCAACTGTGGCAACCAGGTTGTTTATGACCAGAGCAAGGGCGATAAGGCAACTTGTCCCGTCTGTCATGAGCCCATTAACACCCTGGCTCAGCAGGATAAGACCATCGAATTTTCCTGTAAGCAGTGCGGTGTTCGTCTGAATACCACAAAGGGTGCTGCTACATATAAATGCCCCGTCTGCGATCATGTTAACGATATTCCCGAGCGTCTTATGTCCGAGAAGATCAAGCATGACGGTTTGGCCAGCATCATCAAATACGAAGGCGACAACGAAACCTTAGTTTGGAAGCACCCCATTGAGGACTTTAACCTGGGTTCTCAGCTCATCGTTCATGAAAGCCAGGAGGCTATCTTCTTCCGTGACGGTCAGGCTCTGGATCTGTTCGGTGCCGGTCGTTACACTTTGGAGACCCAGCAGCTTCCCGTACTGGAAAAGCTGTATAAGCTGCCTACCGATACGGAAGGCACATTCCATTCCGAAGTTTACTATGTTAATATGTCCACCCAAATGGGTATCAAGTGGGGTACAGACAGCAAGGTTCGTCTTTTCGATCCCGGCTCCGGTCTCCATGTGGAACTGGGTGCATCCGGTGACTTCAATATCCGCGTTGTCAACTCCCGGAAATTGTTGCTGAAGCTGGTAGGCACAACCGATGGCCTGCGTCAGAATCAGATCATGGGTGAAAACGGCAAGGGCTTCTTCCGGAATATGGTCATGACCCAGGTCAAGAGTTTCCTGGCTGCTACGATCCGCGAAAATGCCATCAGCGTTTTGGAAATTGACGAGCGTTTGATGGAACTGAGCGAGGCTTTGCTGGCAAAGCTCAATCCCAAGCTTTCTGAGTACGGTTTGGAGCTTTCCGAGTTTATGATCAACCGGATCGTAACACCGGATGACGACCCCAACTTCCGCAGAATGAAGGAGCAGTATGCTGAGCAGAGTTTGGGTGTTCGTGACGAGCAGATCAAGAGAAATATTGCCGCTGCTGCCCGTGAGCGGAAAACTCTGGAAGCTCAGACAGATGCCGATTTGCTGAAAATCGATGCCCAGGCTAAGGCGGATGCCTACCGTATGCAGGCTGCTGCCGAGGCAGATGAAATGCGGATGAAGGGCTATACCTATCAGCAGGAAACTGCCCGTCAGGTTGGTATGGAAGCTATGCAAAACGGTCTTACCGGCGGTTCCGGCGGTGGTATCGGCGGAAGCATTGGCGATATTGCCGGTTTGGGCATGACCTTAGGTGCTATGGGCTCCATGGTCAATATGACCCGGGAGGCTATGAGCCCCATGATGGATATGGGATCCCAGATGGGTCAAACAGCCACCGCACCTTTGGGTGGCGGCTGGGAGTGCTCCTGCGGACAAAAGAACATCACCTCCAATTTCTGCCCCAATTGCGGCAACAAAAAGCCTGAACCCCAGTCCGGCTGGGACTGCTCCTGCGGTGCAAAGGGCATTATGAGCAATTTCTGTCCCAATTGCGGCAGCAAAAAGCCCGAACCCGTGAAGGGCTGGCGTTGTGCCTGCGGTACGGAGGATATTAAGACCAACTTCTGCCCCAACTGTGGCAACAAAAAGCCCGAGGAAGATTTGGGCTGGACTTGCCCCGATTGCGGCAAGACAGAGATCAAGACTGGTTTCTGCCCCGACTGTGGACATAAGAAATAAGCCAAAGAGAAGGAGCGATATATTATGAAAAAACAAACGACTCGCAGTTTGATCCTGCTGGTATTACTGCTGGCGGCATATCACCTGATCATTTTCCTGATCCCCTTTGACCGGGAATTGAATTTCTGGATCGCCTATGGCTTTACCCTTGCCGCATTTGCAGAGGTTTATGCCTCTGTGTACATTGCTTCCATCCACCCGGATAATGCCAAGAGCCGTTTCTACGGCTTCCCCATTATGCGGATCGGCTTCATTTACGGTGTTGTCCAGCTTGCTTTGGGTCTGCTGTTCATGATCATCGGCGAGCTGATCTCCTGGGAGCCGGTGCTGTTGGTGCAGGCTTTGGCACTGATCGCCGCCGCATTGGGTCTGATCGTTGCAGATTCTATTGCCGACGATATTGCCCAGCAGGATGAAAAGCTGAAAAAGGATGTTTCCCTGATGCGTTCCGTGCAGGCTAAGATCAACCAGATGGTAGGTTTCTGCGAGGATGCAGAAGCCGCCGCTGCGGTGAAGAACCTGGCCGATGAGGTTCGGTATTCCGATCCCGTCAGCAGTCCTGCTACCCAGGCCGCTGAGGCAGACCTGGTGGCAATTGTGGATGCCTTGCAGGGTGCAGTTGCAGATAACGATGTGCCTGCCATTAAGGAACTGTGTCGAAAGACCGCTTGCACACTGGCTGACCGCAACCGTATATGCAAACTCAGTAAATAAAACGAATACCCTTGACCCCATTTTTTTGGTGGTCAAGGGTATTTTTATACACAAAAACTACATTCCCGACTTCTTTTATTTTCCACCTACCAGACGGCTTGCCCAATGTTCCAGAGGACGCAGGCGTCTGCGACGATTCATAAGGGATATGGTACGGGTCATGGTATCGCTCCATTCCCGGGCGGTGTGGGTCTTGCCGGGAGGGGCGATGAGATAGGGGCAGTCCGGAATCCGCTCCTTGCCAAACCGAAGGGCAAAGCTGTGGGAAAGTCCCAGTGCCAATGCCCAGGGAGCAACCGTAAAGAAGTACTCCGGATCCAATTCCTGCATTTTTTTCAGTTCATCCTTACTGACGGTTTTCAGGTAATGCCGCAAACCCATGATCTGTGCATAATCCTGCCAGCCGGCCTCGGTACGGCGACCGCAGAAACACGCCATACCGCCTGCCAACCACTGCAATGCCATCACCAAAACTGCCAGCAGCGGCTGTCCGCAAATCATTCCCATAGCCAGCCAGATCAGGGTAAACAAAGCACCCAGGAAGGTTCGATGGCTTTTCCGTAGATACAGTTCCTGAATGGGTGTCTGCATAAACCATCCGCAAACCAGGCCGATGGATGCGGTCAGGAAGATCCAAACACTTTGGATCACTGCCTCCTGGGTAATGGCAATACCGAAGGAAACGCCGGCGAACAATGCGATCAGGGCGGATAAAGCCCGGAACAGTTTGGGGTTTCCGGAACGGGGATTGACTAGGGACTGCAGTCCGGGGGACATTTTGGCTACGGCTCTTTGGCAAGCGGCATATCTGGCTCCGGCAGTATTGACCACCGATTGCTTGCCGAACAACTTTCGGAAACAAGTTTGCTCAAAACCGGAGCGTTCGTTCCCCATGTCCATCCGCTTGTGAAGCAGAACACGGCGTTTGTTGCTTTCGATTTGAATGTAGCCCAGCTTTGCCCAGGAAAAGATCATCAGGGTCAAATCCGCTTTTCCCAAAGTCATCACCGCACCGATTTGACCGGCAGTAATACCCTCGGGTGCTGTTGCACTGGAACGGCGTACCGGGGGTATGGATCGCAACCAGAAGATCCAGTACAGAAATGCCAGTAAACCGCAGATCACCATGGCCACATCGTCTACATTGGATTCAAAAAACTCCAGCGGTGCATTGGGAAACCAGTTTTCCTCCACCGCAAGTGTCATTGTGAGCGTTTCATGGTCATTCAGACCCTGAAGGGCATGGCCGGTGATCACCGTACCTTCTCTGTCCCATTTCAGGTTTTTTTCAATATTTGCCTTATGATAACCGCTGGAAAAGGCAGGTTTGGCTTCGTTTTGACCGGGCAGTGTCACCGTAAATTCCAAGGTCTTTACGGGATAAGCGTACCCACACAAAAGGGGCAACTCCAATTGGGGAATATCGGCAGAATTGATGGCGATCACATCCGGCAGACGATAGCCGATGGTGACGGTAAATTCACCGGTCATATTTTGAAACGCCTCGGAAAGGGCAATTTCCTGCGCCCGTTCCGTCACTTTGGGTTTGATGCGGGTGCCGTTGAGGGTGACCTCGGTGGCATCCACGGGAATGGGAAATACCATTTGCCCGTCGTTACTGTCAATATGCAATTTTGCGGTGACGGTAACCTGACAGCTTTCGTCCTGATTGACAGTGGCAACCACTGCTATTGCGGAGGCTTCATTATCCGCCGAAACAATAAAGGTAAAACCAAAAACCATGATCATACTGATGAAAATTACCAGAAAACGACGCAAAACGAACCCTCCTTCCATATTTTTTCGCACTTTTTATAATAGCATATTTCTTTACGAAAGGCAACCGATAAAATTTTCAAATTGCAAAAACTCCTGCATTCTTTTTAGAAGAATACAGGAGAATTTTTTAGAATATGGTGATCGTCCACTGAGTCTCAAATGTCTTTTGGGGTGCAAGCTGGATCATATCACTTTTGCAGGAGATCTCCTCCACCACATCCTGACGGCTGGGCAGGGAACTCCAGGGTTCAATACAGACATAGCCTGCTTCGGTTTTCGGACGGTGCCAAATGCCCAAATAGGGCATATCTGGATAGCTGACACAAACACCGTGACGGCTGATTTTGGAGCGGAGGGTGATTTCCCTGGCCATATTTTTCAAAATGATGGCATCGTCGTCAAATAAATCATGCCGCAGGTCAATTTTCTTATCCTCTGAAAGGGGATAAGCCTCATCCTTTCCGCTGAGATACACATTGGGGGTAAAGCCCACCCGATCCGGCTTGCAGGCTGTGGTAAATTCCAGCTCGTAATCGGTGAAGGATTCTCCATCGATCAGGGGAACACGGAAACCGGGATGGCCACCAACGCCAAAGGGCATATATCGCTCGCCCCGATTTTCCACCTGATAAACCACCTCTACCTTGTTGCCGTTGAGGGCATAGATCACGCGGAAAGTAAAGTCAAAGGGGTATCGGGAAATGGTCATAATGGTGCTGCGTAGTTCCAAAATCAAATAATCACAGCCCTGCTCTACCGGCTCAAACTCCATTTTGGAGGCAAAACCGTGGATCTCCATGGGATACTGCTTTCCCCGGTAGCAATAGCTGTTTTTGGTCAGGCGACCGATAAAGGGGAACAAATGGGGAGACCGATCCTTCCAATAGGCGGCATTACCCTGCCACAAATATTCCGTACCGTCGGCAGAACGCAGGCTCATCATTTCTGCACCTAACGTGTCTACCGTCAGACAAATATACTCATTTTGAATCATCAGCATCATACCGCAGCCCCCTTTCCCAGATTCTTTCTTATACAATACCATATCCGATAGGAAAAATGCAAGATTTTACGGTGCTATTTTTGTAAAAATTTCCACAGTTTTTCCGGTAATGGGGTGGGGAAAGCTCAGCTTCACAGCACATAAAACCTGACTGGTATACCCCAATTGAGCGGATAGTTCCCGGGATTTTTCCGTATTGTACTGGGGATCACCCAAAATGGGGAATCCCATGTACTGACAATGCACCCGTAACTGATGGGTACGGCCGGTTACGGGACGCAAAGAAACGCGGCTGAATCCTTCCAGGCGTTCTACCACCCGATACTCTGTCACAGAGGGTTTTCCCATAGGATCAATTTGCCGCAAAAGGCTGGGCAAAGGCAACCGTCCAATGGGGGCATGGATGATGCCCTGCTCCGGATCCGGTGTGCCACAGACCAATGCTTCGTAGGTTTTGATCAGTTTTCCTTGCTCGTGCAAAGCACTGAGCAAATGATGAATGTGGGTATTTTTTGCAAGCAGAACCACGCCGAAGGTATCCCGATCCAGTCTGGTCACGGGATGAAAGGCACAGTTTTGCCCGGTTTTTTGGAAATAACCCAGCACATAGTTTGCCAATGTATGGGTAAAACAGCTTCGGGAGGGATGGATCAGCATACCGGCCGGCTTATCCACACAGAGAAGATGGTCATCCTCATAAAGAATGGAAAGCGGTCCATCCTGGGCAGGATATTGGGGCATGGGATCATCCAAAACCGCCACGATCTCATCTCCAATACACACCGGATAATCTGCATGACGGGGCTCGCCGTTGACAAAAAGTTGATTTTTCCATTTCAGACGATTCATCAGTCCGGTAGAAAGTCCCAGCTCCTGCTTTAAAAAACTGCTCAATCGTCCACTGCGAACGGCTATGTGCCGCAATTGCACATTCCCCACCTCTTTTCCTGCTGTTTTTCTTATTATAATAAAGAGGGAATCATTCGGCAAGCCTTTTTTCTGTCGGTTGACGGTTATGGCAGAGTGTGGTATATTGGTACTATATTCCAAAAGGAGGTTGCGGTTATGTTACAAGTCCATAATCTTACCAAAATCTACAAGCCGAAAAAGGGTGTTCCCGTTCGGGCATTGGATAATGTATCTCTTACCTTCCCCCAAACCGGCATGGTATTTTTGCTGGGTAAATCCGGCAGCGGTAAATCTACATTGCTGAACTTATTGGGCGGTTTGGATCGTTACGACAGCGGTGATATTTTGATTCAGGGTGAATCCACTAAAAAATTCCGTCAAAGCCATTTTGACTCCTATCGTAACACGTATGTCGGTTTTATTTTTCAGGAATATAACATTCTGGATGAGTTTTCCGTTGGTACCAATATTGCCCTGGCTTTGCAGCTTCAGGGCCAGAAGGCCGATTCCCAGCGAGTCAACGAGATTCTTCGGGAGGTGGATCTGGACGGCTACGGAAACCGCAAGCCTAACGAGCTTTCCGGCGGTCAAAAACAGCGTGTGGCCATTGCAAGAGCTTTGGTGAAAAGCCCTAAGATCATCATGGCGGACGAACCCACCGGTGCTTTGGACTCTACCACCGGTCGTCAGGTACTGACGACCTTGAAAAAGCTGAGCCGGGATAAGCTGGTTATTATTGTTTCCCATGACCGGGAATTTGCAGAGCAGTATGCCGACCGTATTATCGAATTGGCTGACGGAAAAGTGATCCGGGATGTGGAAAAGCAGATCGGTGTGGAGGCAGAAAGTGTTGTACCGGTCTATATGGAAGAATCCGTATCTCTGCCGGACAGCTATGAATTGACGGAAGAAGACCAAAAGGCGATCTGCGAGTATATCCAAAAGATGGTCAATGTGGGCAAAGAGCCGAAATTCTCCATCTTAGGCAAGGATACCGCCTCTTTCCAACCTACGGATACGGGCAAAATCCAAACTTCCCGTGAAGGCTATAAGCTGATCAAGTCCCGGTTGCCTTTGCGGTATGCTTTTAAAATGGGTGCATCCGGTCTGAAATACAAGAAATTCCGCCTGGTGATGACCATTTTACTGTCCTGCATTGCCCTGATCATGTTCGGTCTTGCGGATACAGTGGCCTCCTATGACTATGTGGATACAGCCTATACCTCCCTTTTGGACCAGGAAGATCCCATTACCTATGCCTCCTTTGAAAAGGGGATGCGGTATGAGGACAGCGACTATATCGAATTTGATTATATGACGCCGGAGGATCTGGAACGCATCGAGGATGAGGCCGGTATTGATTTTGTGCCGGTTTATAAGCTGTCCCAGTATTCTTCCTCCATTACGGAAAATCTCTGGGATCATCCCAGCGAAAAAGGCATGTCCTATTCCGTTACAGATTTCGGTGGCTTCGTGGAAATAGACGAAGATCTACTGGATGATATGGGTGCAGAACTGGTGGCCGGTGAACTTCCCCAAAAGGATACCAACGAAATTGCCATCAGCACCGTTTATTATGATTTATTCAAAACCTGCGGCTACCGCAGCGAGTCCGACCATGTGGAGATCGACGACGAAGAGGATCTGATTGGTCTGCCGGTTCGAATCGACGGCCTGGACTTTGTCGTCTGCGGTATTGTGGATACGGGTATTGATTTAGACAGCTACCTGGAGGCCCTGGAAGACTATGAGGACATGGAAGAAGGGGACATTGCTACCATGATCCAGTATATGTTCATATCCAGCAAGCTTTCTTACAGCTTAAATTACAGCCTGACCGGTTTGGGCATGGTTGCACCGGGGCAGGAGCAGCGATTGGCCCGGTACTCCTATTTGCAGACCTATGTCCGTTTGTCATCTGGGTATCTGAATTATGAAGACAGGGGTTCTAATTTCATCGAACCTGCCACCGAGGATAGCCTGAAAAATGTGGTGTGGCTGGACGGCCAGGAACGGACAAAATTGGCAAAAGACGAGTTTATAATGACCGAAGAAGGCTATGCAAACCTTTTCTATTCAAGCAACGGCGGCATCCCGGAAGAACTGGATTTCGGAGTGTTGTATCAGGAAGGAAAAGACTTGTCTGCCTTAACAGAACAAGAATTTACCCTGGCATTTTCCTCGGAAGAATATTACATGGAGAATGTGAAAGAAAGCCTGACGCTGAAGCTGGTGGGCATTATCCCCAATGTTATCGAGGAAGTCAATTACGATGACCCTGAACAATGGGATAAAGAAGGCATGGAAGATAATATAACCACAGAGTACGACCCTTCCTTTGAAAAGTATTATGCCTACTGCTATATTTCCCCGGAGCTTTTGGAAAATGCCACTCCCAGAATTTGCCAAACTCTGTCCCCCATGCCCACAGACAATGCCGAAATTCGCAAATTGGTGGAGTTTTCCGCAAAAGAATATGACGGCGATTCTGACCGCCTGATTTCTTACAGCCTGATGAATCCCGTATCCTATGAGCTGAAGCAGCTGGATTTCGCATTTGAGCTTTTGCAGCAGGTGTTCTTCTGGATCGGTTTGGTCTTTGTCATTTTTGCCGCATTGCTGTTCTCCAACTTTATTGGTATCAGTATCAGTTACAAAAAGCAGGAAATCGGTATTCTCCGTGCCATCGGTTCTCGCAGTAACGATGTGTTCCGCATCTTCTTTGCAGAAAGTTTCTGCATTGCCATGATCAACTTTGTGGTATCTTTGGGCGGTACAATCCTGATTTGCTGGATTTTGAACGAAACTATGAAAACCAGCACCGGTCTGCTGCTGACAATTTTGAATGTGGGTATCCGTCAGGTGATCCTGCTGTTCGGTGTATGCTTGCTGGTGGCGGCAGTGGCATCCTTCTTGCCGGTAAAGAAGATCGCCTCCAAACGCCCCATCGATGCCATCCGGGACAGATAAAATATTGGGAACCTCCCCTTCGGGAGGTTCCCTTTTTTGCCAATATGATCATGATCCCGTGGCGGTGATCTCCCGGCGGTACTGGGTGGGACTTTTGCCGGTACGGGCTTTGAATGCCTTGGAAAAATAGTAGATATTGCCGTAGCCGGTGGACAAGGCGATCTCCTCCACCGCAATGGCAGGTTCTTGCAAAAGCAGCATAGCCTTCTGTATTCGCAACCGTGCCAGATACTCCATCACGCTGACACCGGTTTCCTCCCGAAAGATCCGGCGGATACTGGAAAGGGAATAGGAAAACCGCTGTGCCAGATCTTCCAAACGGATAGGTTGTTCCAGATTTTCCCGCAAAAATTCCGAAATTTCCGAAGTCAGGCCGCGGCGGTGCAGATGCTGGGCATACCGCTCCACACGCTCTGCCCGTTCGGTACTTTCCGATTCCAAAAGGGAAAGTGCCAGCAATTCGATGGTATTTTTAATAGTTTGTTCGGCAGAAACCGTCCCCTGGGGGGATCGCTCCATACCGCCGTCCCGGGCGATCTCCAAAGGGGATTTGGGTAACAGCAATTTTTCCGCACAAACCACAATATCATTCAAATATTGCTTTTGCCGGGGACTGATAGAGAGGATCTTATTGCGAAACCAGTCCATTCGCGGACCTTCGCAGGTAAAGCAAAAAATGATCACAGAGGCCACCCCATGATAGGGGCGGACGCAGTGGTATTCCATGGGCTGATGGCATACCATTTCTCCACTTTTCAGGATATAGGCATCCTTACCGGCCTGCACCTTCACCTGCCCCTGCTCTACATAGACAAACTCCCAGCCGGGGTGGGCTTCTCCGTCATAGCCAAAATCCTCAGGAAATTGATAATAAAAAGCACTGATCAGCCCCTTTACCGTCAATTCCTCCTGTAACAATACGCCTTTTTTGTTCATAGTGTCAACTCCTTGATATATATGATCATATTTTACAAATTTTTAAACGGAATGTCAATGTATTTCCCCCGATGCTTTCGTTACAATACTATTATAATTATAAAAATAGGAGGTTACAGTATGAATGTCTTGGCGATCGGGTGTCATCCCGATGATGTGGAGATTGCCTGCGCAGGCACATTGGCAAAGTGTGTTCGCCGTGGCGATAAGGTCATCGTCTGCCATGTATCCAGCGGCGATTTGGGTCATGTGATCATTCCCCCGGAAGAATTGCGTGTGATCCGTGCCGGCGAGGCGAAAACCGCCGGCGGACTGGCAGGTATCGAGGTGATCTGGGGTGGCTTTGACGACCTGCAGATCTACGACAACAACAAAGAGGCTCGGGACAAGCTGGTGGATGTGATCCGTTACGCAAACCCGGATCTGATCATCACCCATAACCCCGACGACTACATGCCCGACCACACAGCGGTATCCCGTCTGGTGTTCGATGCCAGCTTCACCGCTACCTTACCCAACTATACCGATTATCCCCATGTGTACTCCGACCCCAATGGGGCACCTGCAAAACTGGTGCCGATTTACTACATGGACACTTTGGCAGGTGTGAATTTTAACCCCACGGAATATGTAGACATCTCGAAAGAAATCGACCTGAAACTGCAAATGCTGGAATGTCATGCCAGCCAGCTTGTCTGGATGCGGGAACATGACAACATCGACTTTGCGGATATGGTAAAAACCTGCTCCCGTTACCGCGGCTATCAGTGCGGTGCGGAATATGCGGAAGGATTCCGTCAGTGTCAGGTGTACTTAAAAGGAACAACCAAGCGGCTATTGCCATAATCAAATAAAAAAGGAGAATATTATTATGAATTTCATGACCACCGTAAAAGGCTCTTTGTTGGAGAATTTCTATCCTAAGGGATGGGATATGCAGAAGATCGACGACTGCTGCGAAAAGGGCGTCGCCCGTGAATCCTTCTGGAATGACAACTTCACCCCCATTTCCTGCGGCTCTCTGGGTGATTTCGATACCTTAATGGGCCACGAGATCGCTATGCAGGTAAAGCTGACCCGGGAAGCCGGTCAAAAGCTGGCTATGATCCTGCCCGTAGGCCCCATGGGTATGTACCGCTGGGCTTCCTACTTCCTGAATGAGTGGAAGGTAAGCTGTGACCATGTGTACACCTTCAATATGGACGAATGGGCAGATGCCGAGGGCAACACCTTGTCCAACGACAATCCCGCCTCCTTCGAGTACTCCATGAAGCAGGCATTTTTCGGCAAACTGGATCAGACTGTTCCCGAAAATCAGCGGAATTTTGCTACCCGTGAAAATCTGCCCACTTATGCCGGCAAAATTGCCGCATTGAAGGCAGAGGGTGCAAAGCTGGTTCTGGTTTACGGCATTGGCCGTATGTGCCATATCGCCTTCTGGGAGCCTCAGTTTGCCGAAGACTACAACAGTGTAGAGGACTGGAAGGCCGCTACCCATCGCATCGGTGCCAAACTCCACCCCCTGACCATCGAACAGAACGCCATCACCAGCTTTAAGAGCCGTTCCACCCTGGTACCTTGCACCGCAAATACCATCGGCCCCGGCTTGTTCCTCCAGGCTGACTATGCCATCGGCGGTGCTGACGGTGCATTGGGTCGTGGCATGGGCTGGCAGGGCATGAGCTTTTTGACCACCCTCCACTATGGTCCGGATATGCACATCACCTCCACCTTTATCCCCACTCTGCCCGGAAAGCTGTTCTATCTGGAAGAGCTGGCAGGTCCGCTGGTAGCTGAGTGTAACTAAGCTATGGAAAAACGGGGAATTATGGTAGCCGGATCGGTGTTGGTGGATAAAATCAACACCATCGAGGCTTACCCAAAAATCGGGGAACTGACCAAAATTCAGAAAATCGAACTGTCTGTCGGCGGTTGCGTACCCAATGTGGCTATGGATCTTGCCTGCATTGACCCGGATCTGCCGGTATGGGCTGTGGGTCGCATCGGACAAGACCCGGAAGGTCAATTTGTGGTAGACACCCTGAAAAAAGGCGGTGTGAACACAGAGTATCTTCTCTCTTGCCGGGAAAAGACCAGCTTTACCGATGTGATGAGCGTCACCGGCGGTCAAAGAACCTTTTTCACCTATCCCGGTGCGGATTCCGGGCTTTGCCTTTCGGATATTCCCTTTGCCTGCAAGCCGAAGATTCTCCATTTGGGTTATTTCCTCCTGCTCCAAAAAGTAGACGAGGGGGAAGGCTTGAAAATTCTGCAGGCTGCCAAGGCTCAGGGGATCGAAACCTCCATCGATCTGGTCAGTGAAAATTCTGAGCGATACAGTTTGGTGATCCCTTGCCTGCCCTATACGGACTACCTGATCATCAATGAGATAGAAGCCGGAAAGCTGACGGGTATAGAACCGTGCCGCGAAAACCTCACCGCCATGGGAGAAAAGCTCCTTTCCATGGGTGTTGGGAAAATGGTGATCCTCCACATGCCGGAAGAGGCAGTTTGTTGTACACGGGAAGGCAGTACCCGTATGGGATCCTTCCTTTTGCCGGAGGGTTATATCCAAGGAACGACCGGTGCCGGTGATGCTTTCTGTGCCGGTGCTTTGACCGGAATTTATCAGGATGCAAAACCAACGAATATCTTGTATTTTGCAAACAGCTGTGCTATGATGTCCTTGCGAGTGGCCGGTGCTACGGGAGGTCTTGCCTCACAACCGGAAATACTGGAATTTTGCAAATCTTATTCCCTAAGGGATATAAAAGGAGAATGAAAAGCATGCAAACAAAAGCTGTGCGTATCCATGGCAAAATGGATCTGCGACTGGACGAAGTGACTTTGCCGGAAATCGGCCCCGATGATGTTCGGATCCGTGTGGTTTCTGACAGTCTGTGTATGTCTACATACAAGGCCGCCATTGAAGGTGGCGACCACAAGCGTGTTCCCAATAACTGCGACGAAAATCCCACCATCGTAGGCCATGAGTTCTGCGGTGACATCGTAGAAGTAGGCGAAAACTGGAAGGATAAGTACAAGGTTGGCGATAAGTTCGTCATTCAGCCTGCCCACTATTATAAGGGTTCTCAGGAAGCTCCCGGCTATTCCTACTCCTACTGTGGCGGTAATGCACAATACTGTAATGTTCCCATCGAAACATTGCTGATGAACTGCCTGCTGCCCTATGATTCCGATACATATTACTACGGTTCTTTGGCTGAGCCTTTGAGCTGTGTCATCGGCACTTTCCATGCCATGTATCACACCAAGGCCGGTTCCTATGTCCACGAAATGGGCATTAAAGAAGGCGGCAAGATGGCACTTTTGGCATCTGTTGGCCCCATGGGTCTGGCTGCTATCGACTACGCACTTCACTGCGACCGTCGTCCCAGCCTGCTGGTGGTCACCGATATTGACGAGGCAAGATTGACCCGTGCCGCCTCCATCTACACAGTGGAAGAGGCCGCAAAGCAGGGCATCGAGCTGCACTATGTGAACACCCGTATGGAAAATGCCACCGCCTATCTGCGTGAGCTGTCCGGCGGTACCGGCTATGACGATGTGGTGTGCTTTGCCCCCGTTAAGCCCGTTATCGAGCAGGCTGACGATATTTTGGGCTTTGACGGCTGCCTGAACTTCTTTGCAGGCCCCACCGATCCCCAGTTTAAAGCCCCCTTCAACTGGTTCAATGTTCACTATCTGTACACTCATGTGGTGGGTACTTCCGGCGGCAATACCAACGATATGCAGGAAGCCATTGCCATGATGAACGCAGGCAAGCTGAACCCCTCCGCACTGGTTACCCATATCGGTGGCCTGAATGCGGTAATCGATACCACTTTGAATCTGCCTAAGATCCCCGGTGGCAAGAAGCTGATCTACACCCAGATCGACCTCCCCCTGGCTGCCATCGAAGATTTTGCCGAACTGGGCAAGACCGATCCCATGTTTGCAGAACTTGACCGTCTGTGCAAGGAAAATAACGGTCTGTGGAATCCTGCCGCTGAAAAGTATTTGCTGGAAAATGCCAAAAGCATCGGTTAATATGCAGGCTGTTATGTACGGTGGCGGCAATATTGGCCGCGGTTTTATTGGCACGGTATTTTCCCAGTCCGGCTACCATGTGACTTTTGTGGATGTGGCACAGCCGGTGATCGACGCCCTGAACGAAAAGGGTGCGTATCCCGTGCGGATCGTGGAATCTCAGGGTCACCAGGATGTTTTGGTAAAAAATGTCTGTGCAGTCAACGGTAATGATCAAAGTGCCGTTGCAGAAGCCATCGCCAACGCAGATATTATGGCTACGGCTGTGGGTGTGAATATTCTCAAATTCATCATTCCCAATTTGGTTGCCGGTATCCGCAGAAGAATGGCTTTGGGAAAAGGTCCTTTGAATATTTTGATCTGTGAAAATCTCATGGATGCCAACCATGTTTTGGAAGGGATGCTGAAAGAACAGCTTACCCCGGAAGAGCAGGCCTGGATGGATGAGAACATCGGTTTGGTGGAAGCCTCCATCGGACGGATGGTGCCGGTGCAAACCGATGCCATGAAGGATGGCGACCCCATGCGTGTCTGCGTGGAGCGGTATGGTTACCTGCCGGTTGACAAGGCTGCTTTCAAGGGCGGAATCCCCAATATTTCCAATATGGTACCCTTTGACCCCTTTGATTTCTACTTAAAGCGGAAGTTGTACATTCACAATATGGGTCATGCCATTTGTGCCTACTTGGGCAATCTTTACGACCTGACCTATATCTGGGAAGCCATTGACCGGGATGAAATTTATATTCCGGTGCGATTGGCCATGGAAGAATCTGCTTTGGCACTGTCGAAAAAATATGGCGTGGCTTTGGGGGATATTCTTTCCCACATCAACGATCTGCTAAATCGTTTCACCAACCGTGCTTTGGGTGATACCTGCGCCAGAGTGGGCGGTGACCCGAAACGGAAACTGTCCCCTGCGGACCGTCTGATCGGTGCATCCCAATTGGCATTGGAGCATGGAATCGATCCTTGCTATATGGCCTTGGGTACAGCGGCGGCTGTGATCCGGTATCTCAAAGAGCAGGAACTGGAGCAAAATGTGGAAAATGCCCGGTCTGTACTGGCAGATGTTTGCCAGCTGCCCGCAGAAAGTCCCATCACCGCAAAGGTGCTGGATTTCTACGGCAGATTCCAGGCAGGCGAAAGCCTTTCGTCCCTCCGCCGGTACTGCGATATGCTGAAAAAGCAAACCGGCATCATTTAAGAAAGTCAAAACCTCCGGCTAAGCCGGAGGCTTGATTAAGCCCTATAAGGGCATTTTACAGACTGTTACCCCTAAAGGGGTCCCGAAGGTTTGCCGACCGCATTCCTTTTACGGGCTACCCCTGAAGGGGCTTTCTTTATGCCTTTTGGTTCACGCTACCCGTAAACGGGTCTACATACTCCTTTATGCTCATTTGATCGGCTATTTGATCTTCTTGAAGCTGATTCTTGATATACTCTTGTATTTGCTTTTTATTTCGTCCTACCGTGTCCACATAATACCCCCTTGCCCAAAAATGTCTATTGCCATATTTGTACTTAAGGTTTGCGTGTCTATCGAATATCATCAAACTACTTTTTCCTTTTAGATACCCCATTATTTGCGACACACTATACTTGGGTGGAATACTTAATAGCATGTGCACATGATCTGGACACATATATGCTTCTATGATCTCTACTCCCTTTTGTTGGCACAATTGACGCAGTATCTTTCCTATATCTGCCTGTATCTGCCCGAAGATTGCCATCCGACGAAATTTAGGTGCGAATACGATATGGTATTGACATCTCCATGTTGTATGGTCTAAACTATTTATGTCTTTTTCTTTCACGATTAAGACCTCCTCATTATGTTAGTTGTGTGGTCGGCAAACCACTTCTACTATAATGGGGAGTTTTTTCTTTGTCTACTTTACTCCTCGCTAAAAGCTATTATTTTTCCCCCTGCATAGCAGCGGGTTTACTTTGGCAAGACCAATTAGAAGCGGAGCATGATACCATGCTCCGCACTTTTTATATATTCATTACATCTTTTTGATACTGTGCAATTCCCA
>JAZRRA010000111.1:0-10753 GCA_045650305.1 Faecousia sp. | reverse complement strand
AGAAAATATCATGTTATTGCCTGCGGCAATCGCAATTTTACAGCGGTAAAATTGCCGGGAGGGTCAAGACCCTCCCCTACAATTTAAATTTATTAGTATGGTAAATTTTCGTTTATCGTACCATAAAATACCTTCCCCCTGGGGGAAACGATAGACACAGAAGTACGATGTATTTTTACAAAAAAGAAAGGAGGAAAAATATGAAGATCTTGCAGATCAACGCGGTGTATAAGCATCTGTCCACCGGTTCCAATGTGTTTGAACTGAATCAGGCATTGCGTGCAGATGGTCATCAGGCAATCGCGGCCTATTCCGTAGGCACAGCAGAAATTCCTGATGAAGAGTATCTGATCGGCAGTCTGATTGGTCAGAAGCTGCATGCACTGTTATCCAGAATTACCGGTTTGCAAGGCTATTTTTCCTCCCATGCAACTAAAAAACTGTTACGCTACATGGATCAGTACGCACCGGATGTGGTAGTGCTGAATAACCTCCATGCCAACTATATCCACCTGCCTATGCTTTTAAAGTACCTGGCAAAAAAGGATATTCCCACGGTAGCGGTTCTCCATGACTGCTGGTTCTATACGGGAAAATGCTGTTATTACACCACGGTGGATTGCGAAAGATGGAAAACCGGTTGCCGGAACTGTCCTGCCCGAAAGCAGTACAATAAAAGCTGGTTCTTTGACCGCACCCCGAAAATGTTTGCGGATCGGAAAAAGCTGTTTTCTGCCATTCCCCGACTTTCCGTGGTGGCGGTGTCCGATTGGCTTTTGGAGCAGGCAAAACAATCCCCCGTGTTCCAAAATGCTGCCCTGATGACAAGAATCCACAATTGGATCGATACAGATGTTTTTGCTCCCGTGGAGGGGAATGCCTTGCGGCAAAAGCTGGGGCTGACCGGAAAAAAAGTCATGCTGGCGGTGGCGGCGGCATGGGAACCCCGGAAGGGACTGGATACCCTTGCCTGGATCGCCCGGCAAATGACCGAAGAAGAGGCTATGATCGTCATCGGCACAATGGAAAAGGATACCCGTTTGCCTTCCAATGTGATCTGTGTTCCCAGAACCGACTCCAAAGAGGAGCTGATTGCCTACTATTCCATGGCAGATGTGTTTTTACAGCCTTCTTTGGAGGAAACCTTTGGCAAAGTGACGGCAGAGGCCATTTCCTGCGGCACGCCCGTGGTTTGCTATGACAGCACCGCAAACCCCGAATTGGTAGGCCCTGGATGCGGTTTTGTGGTACCTGCAGGAGACCGGAAGGCTATGCTGCAGAAAGCCCGGGATATTCTGCGGCAGGGAAAAGATATGTATTTACCGATTTGTAGAGCATTTTCTGAAAAGACATTTGATGCCAGGTACATTATTGAACAATATGAATATGTGTTTCAAGATATACAAATCAGAATGAAAAAGTGAGGAAGATCGCTATGAAAATATTGTGGGTATTAAACATGATGTTGCCGGATGCAGCCAAGGCAATGGGGAAGAACACAACATCCAGCGGCACATGGCTTTTGGATTATGTACATAGCATAAAAACTGACGAGGAAATCGAACTGGCAACTATGACCTATGCAGCCATTGATAGTCCTGCGGTTAAAACCGTGGACGGCATCCGCCACTATATTTTCCCCGGCGGCGGTAAAAGATTGCTGTTTTCCTCCAAAAAGACACTGGCAGATTGCCAATATGTGATCGACGATTTTAAGCCGGATATTATCCATTTACACGGTACAGAGTATGCCATGGCTTATGCGATGGTACAAATTCAACCGAAACAGCCTATGCTGTTAACTATTCAGGGTATTCTAACCCGTATTTCTCAGGAATATCGGGCAGGGCTTTCCACTTGGGAATTTTTGAAAATTGCCACTCCCAGACAGTGGTTGCGTTTAAATGCTCCTATTTTTGCAGAAAAACTGTTTTATAAAAACGCAAAAAGAGAACGCTATGTGTTAAAGCATGTCAAGAGAGTGACCGGCAGAGTAGATTGGGATAAGGCACAGATGTTGGCAATCAATCCTAATCTGCAATATGACAGACTGAATTATAATGTTCCCCCGGTGTTTTATGATGCTGAGAAATGGGATGCTAATCAGATAGAGCCTCATAGTATCTATACCGGTTCTTCCAATTATCCCTTGAAGGGTTTGCATATTCTGATTCGGGCTATGGCACTGGTGAAGGAGCGTTACCCGGATGTGAAGCTGTATGTCCCCGGAAACAGCGTTACCTATAAAAAAAGTAATGGCTACGAACGCTATCTTTGGAAAATGATCGCACAATATGGATTGACAGATCAGGTTGTATTTGTGGGAAGGAAGAGTTCTGCGGAAATTGTAACCATGTTGCAGAAGGCAAATGTTTGCGTGATTCCCTCTGCCATCGAAGGTGCATCCGCTTCCTTGCGTGAGGCAATGATGATCGGCACACCCTCTGTTTGTGCCTACCGTGGTGGTATGGTGGATTTGATTCAGGATGGAACCAACGGTTACTGCTATGACTTCGGTGAATATCCGGTGCTGGCAGACAGAATTTGCAGGCTCTTTGCAGATCAGGAACTGTGCCAGACTTTCTCTAAAAAGGCCATTGCGGATGCGGAAATTCGCCACGCTCGACAGAAAAATTATGAGGATCTCAAAAACATCTATCGAGATATGCTCATTGGAGAGAATAAACATGAATAAGCCTAATTATGATTTATCAGTTTTGCTTATCTTCTTCGCCCGTCCCAATACTTTAAAAGAGGTATTTGCCCGTGTGAAAGAGGCAAGACCTGCAAAGCTGTTTTTGGCTTGTGACGGCCCCAGAGCGGGACATCCTACCGATCAGCAAAATGTGGATGCCTGCAAGGCGATTGTTTCTGACATCGATTGGGAATGTGAAGTACATACTTTTTATTCCGAGGAGAATAAGGGTTGTGGCAGAGGCCCCAGCGATGCCATCTCCTGGGCATTTACCCATACGGACAAGCTGCTGATTTTGGAAGATGACTGCGTGGCAGATCCCAGCTTGTTTCCCTATATGGAACAAATGCTAAAAAAATACGAAAACGACGACCGTGTAGGCGTGATCAGTGGTTTCAACCATTTTAAGGACTGGGACTGCGGCGGATACAGCTATTGCTTTACCAAAGCCGCTGCCACCCTGGGATGGGGCACATGGAAACGGGTATGGGATAAGTATGACTTTTTCCTGAAAAATGCCGCCGATCCTTATTACAGCCGCCTTTTGGAAAAGGATTTAGGACATAAGCGGGCAGGCAGAGCAAGACGGGGAAGCTGGAATCAGGCTGCCCGGGAAACCCGTGAAAAAAAGGTCAATTACTGGGATATTCAGTTTGGGTTTGTGAAATACAGCCAGTCTTATCTGTGTGCAGTACCCAAAAGCAATTTGATTTACAATATCGGTGTGGGTGCCGGTTCTACCCATACGGAAAATGCTAAGGCGGTGCAGTGGAAACCGGGCCGAATCTTGTTTATGCCCACAACCCCCATGGCATTCCCCCTCAAACACCCGGAATATGTAATCTGCGATCGGTATTATGATGAAAAATACTTTAATACCATGGCATATCCACCTAAAATTGTGCGATTCTTCAGAAAAGTAAGACGGAGGCTGTTTGGCGTATGAAACAGAAAAGCTCTTTGGATATTGCCAAGTTTTTTTGTGCGATCTTAGTTTTAATTATCCACACAGATCCCTTTGGATCGTATAGCAAACTGTTATCCTTTGGCTTTCGGAATGTGATCTGCGTGATTGCTGTGCCCTTTTTCTTCTGTGCCAGCGGTTATTTGCTTTCCACCAAGCTGGACAGCCTGGATGCCAATGCCCGGCAGGCACACATGGGCAAATACCTGAAACGGCTTTTGATCATTTATCTGTTTTGGAGTGCGGTGTATTTCCCCTTTGTGATTGTCAAATGGCTGAAGGCCGGCTTTACATTCGACCTTGTACTGGAATATGTTAAGGATTTCATTTTTGAGGGCAGCTATTCTACCATTTGGTTCCTGCCTGCTCTGATCGTGGCAACAGCCGCCTATTATATCCTTTCTCAAAAGCTGAGCAAGGGTAAGGTGGTGCTGGTCGGTTGCGGTTTTTATGTGGTGACATTACTGCTTTCGTCTTATTACGGCATTACGGCCAAAATTCCCGGCCTTGCCCAGGCAGGCGAGCTTTATTACGGTTTCTTTGATTCTGTGAAGAACGGTCTTCTGTTTGGCTTGGTGTTCGTGGCTTTGGGTGCATGGCTGCGGGAGGCTGAGATTTTCAGCAAGGTTACCCGGAAACAGGCACTGATCGGTTCTGTGCTGAGTTTCGGTTTGCTGTGTGGCGAAGTTTTGGGCTATAAGATCATTGGCAATACAAGAGGTATCGATACGGTGGCAAGCCTTTTGCCCCTGGTACTCTTTGCCATGCTCTATACCCTGAGTTTTGATGTGCAGCCTTCCGGCTTGTGCCTGACTTTGCGGAAATATAGTATGCTGATTTTCCTTTGTCAGCGGATTCCCATTTCTGTTATCGATCTGTTTTTGGAAGAAACGGTACTGTTTACCAATTCCGTTGTAAACTGCTTGACAGTATCTGCGGCTACATTTGCCATTTCTTTCGTAATTTTGAAAATGTCGGACAAATGGGCATGGATGAAAAAGTTTTATTAAATGAGGATTAAAAACAATGGCTTCAAAAGTGAAAATCAATTATATCAGCGATTTTAAATTATGTGACCGGGACCATTTCCGAATTGTGAAGGGCCTTAGTATTTTGGCCGCGTTGGTTGCCGCGGTTGCATATATGCTGGGCTATGGTGCTCTTTGGGAACCGGTGTGGAATATTTGTGCCGCGGTATTTCTTTTCTGCTCCGGATTTGGTGTGGCAGAATCCACCCAGAGAAAGGGTGGGATGTTCCACTATTGGGAAAATAAGGCGATCAAAGTTTGGTTACCCTCTCTGGTTTCCATGGTGCTGCTGTCCATCATTACATATCAAAACCCTCTGGCATGGATCGCAGAAAGTGCCTTGGGACTGAAGGGCACGTTGCTTTATCTGATTTTTGGCGGCTATGCAGTATTTTGGGTGCTGTATTACTTTGTGGAAAGCAGCGCTGTCCGGGTCATTGCTCTTTATGTGGCAGCGGTGATCGCAGTATTGTTTGTGCCGGATATTACGGTGCTGGCAGTGTGCTTCCCCACCGGTGTGCTGGTTTCAGAGTACGGTCTGAAGCGGAAAATCCGGGATGCCAAAATGCCGGCGCAAATTACCCTTTGCCTGGGATTGCTTATTTTAGCGGCTGCTGGATGGGTTTTGAGTATCTTGACACAGATCCCTTATGCTGAGGATGTATTTTTGAGCATCGCCTATTTGTTCAGTGCTGTGTTCCTGCTGCTGGCGGTGTACACCTTCCGTAAGATCGGAATTTTTGGTGTCTTTTCTCCCATCGGCTTTATTTCCTTTGGCCTTTATCTATTTTATGAAAAGATCCTGTATCTGCTGGGCGGTGCCCGGGATTGGCAGAGTATGGCCATCGTGCTCACCATTTTGTTTGCGGTGGCAACGGTCTTTAGTTGGTTGCGGGAATTGCTCATCATGATGAACAAAAATGCCCGTCGCCGTAAAGTAACCCATTTGAAAGGAAAAATGTGGTAAATAAAAAGGTGATAGGAATGCAATCTGATTTTTTGTCCGCAAAAGAAACAAAGGGGCTAAAAGGCATTCTGGCGATCATGGTGCTTCTTAGCCATTTAAGTGGCCGTGTCAAGCTGTTTTCTGCTTCGATACTTGGAACAATGTTCAGTGCATTTGGCTATTTGGCTGTTTCCATGTTTTTTTTCCTGTCTGCATATGGGTTATATACCAGATATAAGCAGAGCGGAGAAGGTTACATAAAAGGCTTTTTAAGAAGAAAATTTTTGCCGTTTTATGGGATATGCGTTTGTGTCATTGCCATCTATGTTTTGCGTGATTTGATTTTTACAGGCACTGTGGAATGGTTAGAGCTAGCTCAGTCCTTTTTCTTTGGAAAGACAGTGGTGAATTTTGGGTGGTATTTGCAGACACAACTTGTCCTATATGTCCTATTTTGGCTGATTTTTTCCTTTGTAAAGCAAAATAAGCTGCTGTGGCTTTCTATCGGCACTTGTGTATATTGCGGTGTTTGTATTTTAATGGGATTGACTACTACTTGGTATGAGGCGGTATTGTGTTTTCCTATGGGAATGATATGTGCGGAACACCGAGATAAAGTTATGAGTTGGTTTCAAAATTTTAAAAAATGGTTGATTTTCGTTGGATTGGGTATATGCGTGTTCTTAGTAACATTGTTGTTAGGCAATAAGGCTATTTTGCCAGAACCGATTCGTATTTTTGTGAAGGTCATTTCGACGCTTTGTTTTTCCGGTGTGATTGTTATGACGGTCACACGACTGAGAGTTTCGTATGCAATTACGGAATTTTTGGGGAAACTTTCCTTGGAAATCTATGTGCTGCAAGGATTACTTTTAGAAGGCTTGCGGCCTGTCATTTCAAACGATTGGCTGTACATGGGTGCAGCAACGGTTGGTACAATTCTGCTGTCTGTGGCGTTAAATCCGATTTTTTCTTGGGTAAGCGCATGGGTTTGCAGTAAAACATCTCCCAAATAAGGAGTCGATATTATGGCAATTGAACTGAGGAAATTGCAGGATATGGTTTATTCCATTTTTCAGGAATTTGATCGTATCTGCCAAAAGCATGATATTCACTATACTATGGAAGGCGGCACTTTGTTGGGTGCAGTCAAATATGGCGGTTTCGTACCTTGGGATGATGACATCGATGTGGTCATGAAACGCACAGAATATGAAAAATTCCTGGCGATTGCACCAAAAGAACTGGACGGAAAATTCTTCCTGCAATCCTACCATAATGTTTCGGAATTTCCCTTGAATTACGCAAAACTGTGCTTAAATGGTACGGAAATCTACGATTATGACTATACCCATCTGAAAAATATGCACCATGGCGTGTTCATGGATATTTTTCCTATCGATGAGGTAAAGCCGGAAGACCTGCGAAAGCACTGTTCCCGGGTGGGTATCCTGACCGGTGCCAGAAAAACAAAACTGAAGGCCATTCGGCCCACCGGTGTCCGCAAGTTGATTTACGGCACATTGGCACTTTTGCCTATGAAAACGCTGATTTCCATGCTGGATAAAACCTGCAAGCGATACAACGGGAAGAATACCGGCTATTTTTACGAGGTTTGCAACGCAAACCGGAAATTTCCTGCCATGCCCCGGAATATCTATGATGAAACCATCAGGATTCCTTTCCGTGACGGGGAATATGAGGCATCGAAGGAATATGATGGATTCCTGAAATCCCGTTTCGGTGCAAATTATATGGAGGACTTGCCCCCGGAAGGGGCAACAAAGCCCTCCCATAATCAAAATATTCGGATCATAGAAGGATAACTGCCATGAATAAAAAAGTTTCCGGCGTTTTCTTTTCCTACCTGCTGATTGTCATTGATATTTTGGTGGCACTGCTTTTTGTGCCGTATCTGCTGGACGGTTTGGGCGATGACGAGTACGGTCTTTACAGACTTCTGTATTCCACCGCATCCTATTTAGCCGTGCTGGACTTCGGCCTGGGCGGAACCATTACCCGGTACATTGTGAAATTTAAAACCGAAGGCGACCTGCGGAAGCAGGAAAACTTTATGGCCATGGGCCTTTTGATCTACGGCGTTTTGGCACTGGCAACGGTGGCTGCAGGTCTGGTGGTGGCACTGATCATCCCCACTATGTACCAAAATTCCATTGGCCCTGAAAAAATGGGGCAGGCACAGCTTATGTTCCTGATTCTATGTGCAAACCATGCCTTAGTTTTGTTTAGCCATGCCTATACCGGCTTGTTCTCTGCTTATGAGCGATTCAGCTATTCCAAGATCAGTAACATTGTGAAAATCTTACTGCGTGTAGGTCTGCTGGTAACGGGACTTCAGTTTATGAAGTCCGCACTGTTGGTGGTCATGGTGGACTTCCTGCTGTCTGTGGGATTGTTGTTAGTTCATACTTTCTACTGCAGATTCTCTGTAAAATGCAAAATTAAGCTGCACAAATGGGACTGGGCCTTGGCAAAAGAAGCTATGTTCTTCACCTCTGCCATTTTGATCCAGTCCATTGTGAATCAGTTTAATACCAATGTGGCCAGTGTGGTGCTGGGTATTTTCTCAACCACCGCCGTCATTGCTATGTATTCGCTGGTTTTGCAGCTTTATAATATGTATTCCGGCTTTTCTACTGCCATTTCCACAGTATATCTGCCCTCCATCAGTGCCACCGTGTTTAAGGGTGGTGATGATAAGGCTATTACGGCAAAAGTGATCGAACCCAGCCGTATTCAGCTTGTGATATTGCTGTTGGCAGCATCCGGATTCATCCTGTTTGGTCGGGATTTCATTGTGCTGTGGGTAGGCGAGGGTTATACAGAGGTTTATTTGCTGACCTGCATTTTAATGGTAGCATCCTTGCTGAATTTGTCCCAAAATACGATCACCAGTGTACTGAAGGCAAAAAATAAGCTCCACGGGAAATCCTTGATTTTGGCGGCATCGACAGCCATTAACTTTGTTATTACGCTACTTTTGGTGCCAAAGCTGGGTGCTTTGGGTGCGGTGATTGGCTCATCCTTCTCTTTGGTGTTCGGTTATGGCGTGGCACTGAATATTTATTACCATAAAGTCATCCATATCAATATGTTTACATACTACAAAAAGACCTATATAGACATTGTACCGGCTACGCTCCTGGCTATGGTGGTGGGTTTCGGCATTGGTTGGCTTCTGCCCTTTGGCGGATGGCTGGGCTTTTTGCTGGAAGCAGGCTGCTATGTATTGGTGTTTGCCCCCTGCATGTATTTTATCGGCCTCAACAAAGGGGAAAAGGCGAAGATCAACGGTGTGCTGAAAAAGATTCTGAAAAAGAGAGGATAAGTGGACTATGGATAAGAAGGAAGTTTTACGGGCTGTAAAATTTACTCTGTTTTCCCTTAGTGCCGGTATCATTCAAATTGCCAGCTTTGAGATCATGGACAAGCTGCTTTTATGGCAGTATTGGCCGGCCTATCTCATTTCTCTTCTTTTGAGCATCCTTTGGAATTTTACTTTGAATCGGAAATTTACATTCCAATCTGCCTCCAATGTACCGGTGGCGATGGTAAAAGTGCTGCTGTTTTATGCGGTGTTTACCCCACTTTCCACCCTGGGTGGCAATTATCTGGTGACAAGGCTGAGCTGGAATGAAGATTTGGTGCTGATCATCAGTATGCTGCTGAATTTTGTGTTGGAATTTCTCTACCAGCGGTATTTTGTGTTCAAAGACAGTTTGGATACGGCAAAATCCTGAGAAAAATCCCGAGGCGGTACTTGCCTCGGGATAAATTTATACTTGCAGGGAAAGCATTTATGCCTTCCGTTTCCTGGTGCGTCATCGGTACTTTGGACGGAATGGATCAATCCATTCCCTACGATAATCAATGAAAAATGTGGGCGGCGGGAAAATAAACAGAAATTTCCAACCCATATTGTAATAAACAGCATAAAATAACGGGAACAATTCTGCAAAAGACTTGCAAGAATGACACGTTAGTGATATGATATATAAGTTAAGAAAAAATTACCATAAGGAGGAATACCATGACTTCCAGTGAAAAGAAGCAACTGCAAATTACCGCCTGCAAGGTGCGTATGGGTGTGATTAACTCCACCTATGGCGCTAAGGCCGGTCACCCCGGTGGCAGCTTGTCTGCCGCAGAGGTATTTACCTATCTGTATTTTAAGGAAATGAACATCGATCCTCAGAACCCCAAGTGGGAGGATCGGGACCGCTTTGTGCTGAGTAAGGGTCATACCGCCCCCGGTTTGTACTCTGCTCTGGCTCTGCGTGGCTACTTCCCTGTGGAAGATCTGCCCACCTTGCGTCATATTGACAGCTACCTGCAGGGTCACCCCAATATGAATACCGTTCCCGGTATCGATATGTCCACCGGTTCTCTGGGCCAGGGCATCTCTTGTGCTGTGGGTATGGCTATGGCCGCCAAGTACCAGGGCAAGGAAAACCGCGTCTATACCCTGCTGGGTGACGGCGAGATCCAGGAAGGTCAGGTTTGGGAGGCTTGCATGGCTGCATCCCACTATAAGCTGGACAATCTCTGCGTGATTGTGGATAACAATGGTCTGCAGATCGACGGCAATGTAGCCGATGTTATGAGTCCCTATCCCATTGTGGATAAGCTGTTGGCCTTCGGTTTCAATGTTCATGCCGTGGAAGGCCACGATTTTGAAGCTCTGGAAAAGGCTTTTGCCAACGCTAAGAAAACCAAGGGTCAGCCTACCGCTATTGTGATGTCCACCGTGAAGGGCAAGGGCATTTCCTTCATGGAAAACAATGCCGGCTGGCACGGCAAGGCACCGAACGATGCCGAGTACGAGCAGGCTATGAGCGAGCTGAATCAGCAGCTTGCAGAATTGGAGGGAAAGTAAGATGGCTGAAATGAAGAAAGTCGCAACCCGTGACAGCTATGGTGCCGCCCTGGCCGCACTGGGTGCAGAATGTTCTGATTTGGTGGTTTTGGATGCCGACCTGGCAGGTGCTACCAAGACAAGTGTGTTCCAAAAAGCCTTCCCGAACCGTCATTTTGATTTCGGTATTGCCGAGGGTAATATGGTGTCCGCCGCCGCAGGTATGGCTGCTGCCGGCCTGGTG
>JAZRRA010000110.1:0-26024 GCA_045650305.1 Faecousia sp. | reverse complement strand
CGGCAACAGCAGCAGCAGCGGCGGAAACGCCGAAAACTTCCTCCAGGGTGTGAACCAGCTCGGACAGCTCCAGAACGGTCAGGCCCTTTACTTCCTCAACGAGAGCAGTGATCTTTTCACTAGCCATTGTAATAATCCTCCTAAAATGAATGTTTAATGTGTGTTAAATGATTAGATTAGGCTTCTGCGTCAGCAGCGGGAGCCTCAGTAGCCTCAGCGGGAGCTTCGGCGGGTGCTTCAACTTCGGCAGGAGCTTCAGCTGCAGCAGCGGGAGCGGGCATTGCGCCACCCTCTTCGACCTTGACACGGATCTGATCCAGAACGAATGCCAGGCTGGAGATAGAAGTCGGAGGCCAAGCGGGCTTAGGAAGACAAGACCTGATAACAACTCCTTGGCTCACAGAACGACATGGCTACGATCCGACTTACTGTCCGAACTGGTTCACACTCTGGAAGAAGTTTTCGGCGTTTCCGCCGCTGCTGCTGCTGTTGCCGCTCCCGCTGCTGGTGCTGCTGCTGCTGAAGTTGAAGAGAAGACCGAGTTCGACGTTATCCTGAAGGACGCTGGCGCTTCCAAGCTGAACGTCATCAAGGTTGTTCGTGCTGCTACCGGCCTGGGCCTGAAGGACGCTAAGGATCTGGTTGACAGCTGCCCCAAGACCCTGAAGGAAGCTATCTCCAAGGAAGATGCAGAGAAGCTGGTTGCCGAGCTGAAGGAAGCTGGCGCTACCGCCGAAATCAAGTAATTCATATCTACCTTACAGACAGAACAGCCGCCAGCAATGGCGGCTGTATGTTTTAGGAGGACATTATGAGCCAAATTATCGCATTTTTCAGCAAATACGGTCTGAATTTTCAGTCCCTGCTGTGGACATTGGGTATCACATTGGTTGGCAGTATTATTTTGAGTGCCGCAGGCAGATTGATTTTCGGAAAACGGTCTTCCCTTTCCGTTGCAACCTCCTCCGCCATCGGTATTCTCTTTGTTTATGCCCTGAACATCGTCTTACTGTGTTCCGGGATCGCTCTGCAAAATGTTTTGACAGAGCTTCCCTTTATTACACTGGAAAAAAATCGCATGATTTTATTTTCCTTCTCCGGTGCAGACTACACTGCAATTTGCACCCAACTGACGGGACTTGTTTTGCTGGCATTTCTCATGAATCTCATAGATCGGTTTTTACCCAGAGGCAAACACTTTCTTACCTGGTTGATTTTCCGTTGCGTAGCCGTATTGCTAGCTCAAATCACATTCATTGCGGTTTCTGCCCTCTTTAATACGCTGCTTCCCGGTGGTTTCCTGACCTATGCCCCGGCCATCATACTGGCAATTTTACTGCTCATGCTGCTGACCGGTGCATTAAAGTTTATTTTAGGGATCTTCCTGACCACGGTCAATCCCCTGATTGCCGCATTTTATACCTTCTTCTTTGCAAATCTTGTAGGCAAGCAGGTAACCCGTGCAGTTCTGACCACCGCGATTTTAACGGGACTGTTTTATTTGCTGGACTCTTTGGGCATCACCACTGTCACCTTAGCTTTGGGGGCATTGATCGCCTATATTCCCGTGCTTTTACTGCTGTGGGTACTTTGGTATCTGCTTAATAAGCTTTTTTAACACTCATAAAAATAAGGGGTTGCCTTCGGGCAACCCCTTATTTTTATGCATTTTCCACGGCAGCAATGACTTCTTCCATTTTGGCCGTATCTACGGTTTCCATTAAACCGTTATCGTAGCACTGGGCTACCTTGGGGTCAATGGGAAGTCTTGCCAAAATCGGCAAGTCAAAAGACTTTGCCACCTCATCCAAATGGCTTTCGCCAAAGACCTTGATCTGCTTACCGCAATCGGGACACTCCAGATAGCTGTAATTCTCCACGAAGCCCAGCACGGGAATGTGCATCATATTGGCCATCTTCACAGCCTTGGTAACGATCATAGAAACAAGATCCTGAGGACTGGTAACAATGATGATCCCGTCTACCGGAAGACTCTGGAACACCGTCAGGGGTCCATCACCGGTACCGGGAGGCATATCCACAAACATATAGTCCACATCTTCCCAGATCACATCAGTCCAAAACTGCTTCACCGCACCGGCGATCACCGGTCCACGCCATACCACGGGGTCGGTATTGTTATCCAGCAGCAAATTGATGGACATGACCTGAATTCCGCTTTGGGTAACGGCAGGATACAATCCCTCCTGGGTAGCTCCCTGACATTCGGTAACACCGAAAGCTGTGGGGGCAGAAGGGCCGGTAATATCTGCATCCAGCACAGCTACCTTTTTTCCCTTACGGGACATGGCAACCGCAGTCATGGCAGTCACTGTGGATTTACCCACACCGCCCTTGCCGGATACGATGGCAATCACTTTTTTGACACTGGCCTTTTCATTCAGCTTCGCCAGCTGGCTTTCCGCCTTGCGATCTGCACAATTAGAACCGCAAGAAGAACAATTTCCGCTACATCCGCTCATGTTTTTCATTTCTCCTTTTATTCCTGAGCAGTTTCCCACTGCTCCATAAGATCCAACAGTATCATTTCTGCCGCCTCTTTCTCCCCCAGAAGTCTGGTGAGCTCCTGGTAGTCTGCAGAGGCCGCCTCAATGTCGCTATCCAGCTTGGCAATGGCTTGCTCTTGCTTTTCAATTTCCCGTTCCAGGCGGCGAATCAACTTATCTGTCTCTTTCGTGCCACCCTTTGGTTTTTCCTTTTTCGGTTTTGGCTCCGAGAGGGTTACCGGTTTTGCAATCGCCTCCCGTTCCAAAATGGAACGGTATTTTTTATAGTCACAGCGGTAATCTTTGATATTGCCGTCTTCAAGCACCCAGATCCGCTCTGCAAATTTCTCGATAAAATAACGGTCATGGGACACAAACAGCAATACACCCTCAAATTCCTCAATAGCCGCCTCCACCCATTCCCGGGATGCAATATCCAAATGGTTGGTAGGCTCGTCCAAAATCAGGAAGTTGATCTTCTCATCCATCAGCATACACAGCCGCAGACGGGATTGCTCGCCACCGGACAGATTTCCCACGCTTTTAAACACATCCTCACCCTGGAAAAGAAAGGCTCCCAAACGGTCACGAGCGGTCTGGGGTGTGCAATTCTTTTCATAGAGCATGGTATCATACAAACTCCGTTCCGGATGGGCAAAATGGATGGTTTGGGGCAGGTATCCCCATTTGACCGTAGGGCCAAAGGCAATTTTGCCTTCGCAGGTTTCCTCGCCCAGCAGACACTTGATAAAGGTGGTTTTTCCCGTTCCGTTATCTCCCAACAGAGCGATCCGTTCGCCGCCTTCCACCATCAGCTCCACATCCGAAAAAAGGTTTCGCTGTCCATAGCTTTTGCCCATTCGCATGACTTTAAACACCACATCTCCGGAAAAAGCCTTTTCTCCAAAGGTTGCCTTCATGGTTTTTTCCGTTTTGGGCTTTTCTGTCTTGCGGATTCGCTCCATCCGGTGCTGGATGGACATAGCACGGCGGTACAAGGTGCGGTTATTGATACCCCAGCCCTTCATTCGCTCCACCGTATAGCCAAGCTGTTTCAGTTTGGCCTGCTCCTGCTCATACTGCTTCAATTGCAGATTGAACCGAGCCTGCTTTTCTTCGATATAGAAAGAATAATTGCCGGAATACAGTTCTCCGTGACCATCCACGATCTCCACCACCCGGTCTGCCACACGATCCAAAAAATAGCGGTCGTGGGAGATCACCAATACGGTGGATTTTATCGTATTGATATACCCTTCCAGCCATTCCACACTTTTTAAGTCCAAATGGTTGGTAGGCTCATCAAGCAGCAGAATATCCGTCTTTTCCAGCAGCAAACGAGCCAGATTCATACGGGTCTTTTCGCCACCGGAAAGACTGGCAAACCCCTGCTGTCGCTGCTCCTTTGTGATACCCAGGCCGTTACAGACCTTATCGGTATCCACATCCATATCATAGCCGCCACCGGACTGAAAACGGGCGACTAACCGATCATATTCCTGAAGCTGGGCATTGGTTGCACCGCCGGACATGGCCTGCTCCAATTCTTCCATTTTTTCCTTGGTACGAAGCAAGGGCAAATAAGCAGATCGCAACACCTGCTCCACAGTCCAGCCTGCAGGAAAATTGGGAATTTGGGATATAAGTCCCACTTTTTTATTGGGATTGATATAAACTTCTCCGTCATCATAATCCATTTCCCCGGTGAGGATCTTGAAAAGGGTGGTTTTACCACAGCCGTTGCGTCCCAAAATGGCAACGCACTCCCCTTCCTGCACCTCAAAGGAAAGCCCCTCCAACAGGTTCTCGCCGATGACGAAAAACTTTGTTAAATTGTGTACCGCTACATCAATCATCCATATTTCTCCGTTACAGTTTTTCCATAATATCCCGCAATTCGGGAAGAGAATACAATAAATTCAGTGCCTGCAACATGGCATTACTGCTCATGTGTTCAGGAAAATCCAACTTTTTTAACAGTTTTTTTCGCAAAAGGCTGCTGTCCTTTCCACCGGACAGTCCCAACTCCATCAAATCCTGCTTGGTGATCTTTTCTTCCGGGGCTTTGTCCTGCGTACCGAAATCTGCACCGGCACGGCGTAAACATTCCAATATCACATCCGGTGACATGCCCTCTACCCCTAATTTTCCCTCCTTGCCCGGTGCGGATTTCCGTTTTTCCTTGCCGTACACATCGGGAATATAAGCATGGTACAGACATTGCGGGTCGATGGCACTTTTCAGGTAGTTGCGAATCACAAAGCCTGCTCCGTCGGAATCCGTAAATACGATCAAGCCCCGCACCTTTGCCACACGGCGGAGCAATTCCAAATTTTCTTTATCATGCATGATTTGAAACCCGGAAGTTTCCAAAATGGGAGCATCCACGATCTGGGACAAGGTATTTTTATCATACCGCCCCTCTACCACAATGGCCTGACGGATCTTAACCATGCTTTGCCTCCTGAGCCAGCCGCAGGATCAGCACTTCCAGCAATCGCTCCGGTTCATCATAGGAAGTCTTGATGGCATAGTCCGTTTCCATCACCAGTTCCGCCGCCACGCGGCAAAAACGGGCTGAGAATTTCGCCGCCGCATCCATGGTTTTTCTGGCTGGATAATCACCCATGGCACACAACCGCATCAATTCCGAGGAATTTCTGCCATTATCCCGAAGGGTTCTTGCTGTGGCAATTTGGCGGAAATGCTTACCGATCGCGCCTAAAATCACCACCGGCTCTTGCTGCATTTTAAAAAGCTGTCGCATTTTCAGCAGAGCCGCACCGTAATTGCCCTGACCTAAAAAGTTGGTCATTTGGAATACCACAGCATCCAAAACCGGCTCTGTCACCGCATCGATGTCACTTTTTACAATGCGATCACTGTCGGAATAGGCACAGATCTTGGAAATTTCTCCTGCAAGGGCGGTCATCGTACCGCCGGTAATATCGATCAGGTAGCTGCAAAGATCCGGGGTAATATACTTGCCCTCATGGGAAAAATGCCGGGTTACCCAGGTGATCAGATCCCGCAGTTCCTGCTTTTCAAAAGGTACTTCTGTACCGTATGTGCTAACGGCCACCCACAGCTTTTTCAGCCGTTTATCCGGTTTCCAGGCTGTGGTTTCAAAGGTAAACACCACAGTGCAATACTCCGGGATGTCCGACAAAATCTCTGCCAACTTATTCCGGTCTGCCTCTGCAAACTTAAAAATATCCACATCATCTACCCAAACAAAGGTGCTGTCCGCCATCATTGGCAGATTTTCCACAGCATCGGCAAAGGTTTGCACATCAAACTCCTCATGGGTAATTTTATGGTAATTAAAGGACTCTGTCAGGTCATCAATGAGGGTTTTCTTGATCTGCTCCAGATAGTAGTGCAACAAGAAGGTTTCTTCACCATAGAAAAAATACAGCCTTCTAAACTTTTTCTCCTTCAATTCCCCTTTTAACGCCTGAACTGCACCGGTTTTTGCAGGTTTTTCTGCCAATTTGCTCACCCCCTGATGATGATCGTTCCTTCTGTATCTGTACGGCGGATGATACATCCTGCCGCCTCTAATCGTTTTAATGTATCCCCGGAGGGATGGCGGTATCGGTTATTCTCTCCTACGGAAATGACCACAATTTCCGGCTGTGTGGCATTGAGCAAAGCCGTTCCGCAGGATGTGGCCGCACCATGATGGCCTGCCACAAGCACCTCAATATTCGGGATATTTGCCTGCTCCAAAAGACGGTTCTCTCCGGCCTGATCCCGATCGCCGGTTATCAGTATATCACAGTTTTCCGTTTGAAACAAGATGCACAAGCTGCTTTCGTTACTTTCTCTCCCGGTTTCTTCAGGAAAAAGTGAAATTTCTCCCTTATCCCAGGATTCGGTCATTTCCTCGTCCACCCAAACAATGGGCACATTCCCCTTTTCCAGTTCCATGCGGATCTCATTTTCCGGCTCTACATCCGGTAAATACAATGCATCCGCTTCCATCCAGCTAAGCAGATAACGCAAGCCATTGCTATGATCTACATCATAGTGAGTCAGGATCACGCCATCCAATTTTCGGATACCCCGGGATTCCAAAGCCCGTATGGCAACTGTTGCGGCCGTTTCTCCATCATTGCCGCCGCAGTCCACCATATATACGCAATCCTTGCTTTGCAGGAGGATACACTGACCTTCCCCCACATCCAAAACCGTCATCATGTAGTCGCCCCAATAGGGCTCTGTCCAGGGTACGATGGCTGTAATGAGATAAAAGACCGTCAAAGCTGTGGCAACCCATGCTACGGGTTTCTTCTTGCTCAATAGCAGCAAAATCAGCAAGATCCCCGTTGCCGCCAGAAACACCAGGGTATAGGGATTATCCGTATATAAACTGCCAAATGGGATCGCCGCCATGATCCGGGCGACCCACTGGATCAGCCGAATGGGCAAAGACAGCAGTTGTCCCATAACCATTCCGGCAGGTAACCAGATCCATGACAGCAGGCTTGTCACAATGATTCCGATAAAGACATAGGTGATCAGCCACAGCACAAGCAGATTGGACAAAATACCCACCACACTGATGGTATCAAAATACACCGCACACAAAGGCAGTGTCACCGACATTGCACTGACAGAAACACTGACTGAGCCAACAAACCGCCGAATCAGCCGAGCCTTTCTGCCTTTTCCCTTGGCAGAATCAAAAATCTTTTTGCTATATAAATAATTCCGAATACGGTGGGAAAACAAGAAAATCCCCACCATACATCCGACAGAAAGTTGAAAACTGACCGATGTTACCGCAAGCGGATTGGAAAATAGCAACACCAAAACCGCAAAGGATAGTGCCGTTCCCGGGTCATATTCTTTATCCATAGCAACGGCTAAGATCACCAGTCCCTGCATAATGCAGGCACGGACAACAGAGGGCGAAAAACCTGCCACTGCCGCAAATACGAATAAAAGCGGAACACCCATTAACAAAGTCAAAATCTTTTTCCGTCCCGTCAGAAAATACAGCACGGAAAACAAAATGGACACATGAAGTCCGGATACCGCCACCACATGACGCAAACCGCTTCTTTGAAATGCCAAATTCTCCTCAAATCCAAGATCGCTGTCATCTCCCAGCAGCAACGCTTTGGCAAAAGCGGCGGTGTCCGACGGAAACAGCATATCGATCCGGTCCGTTATGGTCTTACGCAGAACCGCGGCGAAATGTTTTGCAGGAACTTGATCGCAGGCGGTGACACACATATCCTTACCTGCATACCCCAGCAGGAATATCCCCTCACCTTTATGGTAGGTTGCCGCATCGATACCGCCATTGGCAGTATAACGCAAGGTCACCAGCCCCCGGATGAGATCACCGGGTTTTATGGAACATTCCTCATAATAGTAAAGCCGCAGGTTATAGCTACGGCCTTCCAATTGGGTCTTGCCGTCCACAATATAGCGGTTTTCCGTGGCAAAGGCATAGTCTGTCGCCTCGATCTGCAAGGAAACTTCTTTACCGTCGTATGCTTTTGCACCTTTTAGAACAACGCCTTCATAGCATAGATAATACGCCATGCCCACACCAATGCCCAGTAAAATCGCCAAAATGGGTTTTGTGTACTTTGGGGGTAATATCAGGATTCCCACCCCCGGCAATCCAAATAAAACTCCGATCATCAGCAGCAAGGTTTGGGAAAAATAGGAACAGACTGCCATTACAGCTCCAAAGCCTATGGTAAACCACATCATTTTACGCACAGCCAATTCCTCCCACTCAAATCACAAAATAGCACAAGGGGGTTGTCCCGCAGCAGGACAACCCCTCAGTTTTATGCAAGTTTGGAAGCTACAAAGTCATCCACCTGAGCCAGTGCATCATCCAGCTTCAGGACATCTTTGCCGCCGCCCATTGCGGAATCCGGCTTGCCGCCGCCGCTACCACCACAAGTGGTGCAGACCAGTTTCACCAGTTCACCGGCCTTAATACCCTTTGCAATGGCATCCTTACCACAAACCGCCAGGAAGGTGATCTTACCGTCGCTGACGGAAGACAGTACTGCAACCACATTTTGTGCCTTATCCCGGAGGGTATCGCCCATCTGCCGCAGCTTATTGGCATCGGCATCCGGCACATTGGCAGTGAGGATCTTCAAGCCGCCCACTTCGTGAGCTCCCACCAGGAAACGATCTGCCTCGCCGGCAGTTTCCTTAGCCTTGATGGACTCGATGGTTTTCTTCAGGGTCTTAATTTCCTCCACCTGGCTTTCCAGCTTGGATGCCAGTTCTGCAGGTTTGGTCTTCAGCACTGCACAAGCATCGTACACTCTCTGGCGAGCCAGTTCCATTTCCTTCAGGCACTCTTTACCGGTGATAGCCTCAATTCTACGAACACCGGATGCAACAGAGCCTTCACTTTCAATGCGGAAAGGACCGACTTTTGCAGTGTTATCCAGGTGCGTACCGCCGCAAAGTTCGATGGAGTAGCCGCCCATATTGACAACACGAACCGTATCACCATACTTTTCGCTAAACAGTGCCATAGCACCCATGGCCTTTGCCTCTTCAATGGGCATTTCCTTCACGCTGATGCCATAGCCTTCCAAAACGGCAGACTGCACAATGGAATCGATCTTTGCCATTTCTTCGGCAGTCACAGCAGAATAGTGGGAGAAGTCGAAACGCAGACGGTCAGGCTCTACCAAAGAACCTGCCTGGTGGACATGGTCGCCCAAAACGCTCTTCAAAGCCTTCTGCAGCAAGTGAGTAGCAGAGTGAGCACGCATGATGGCCTTTCTCCGCTCCACATCGATGGAAGCCAGCACCAAATCATCCACCTTAACCGTGCCACTGATCATCTTACCGCTGTGAAGGTATCTGCCGGCCTTATCCTTCTGCACATCGGTGACCTGGAAGCGGCTGTCGCCTACCAAAATCACACCGTGGTCAGCGGCCTGACCACCCATTTCTGCATAGAAGGGGGTCTTATCCAACAGAACAATACCCTTTTCGCCACCGGTGATCGAACCGGTAACTTCTTCACCCACGCAAACTGCGATCACCTTGGCCTCGCAATTCATAACATCATAGCCAACAAAATCCGTGGGGAGAATGTTGCTGCCAAAATCAATACCGGCCCAGCCCAGATCGCCCAAAGCCTTCCGAGCCTCACGAGCCTTTACTCTCTGCTGTTCACGACATTCGGTGTACTTTTCCATATCCACGGTCATATCCTGCTCTTCCAGCATTTCCACCGTCAGATCGATGGGGAAACCGTAGGTATCTGCCAGCAGGAAGGCATCAGCACCGGAAAATACCTTCTCGCCGCTGTTTTTGTGTGCCTCCAGCTTTTCTGCAAAAATACGCATACCGGTATCAATGGTACGGGCAAAGTTCTCTTCTTCGGTCTTAACGACCCGGATCACATGGTCAGCACGCTCCCGCAGGTAGGTATAGTGGCTCTCGTTTTCCTTAATAACCGTAGAAACCACTTCATACAAGAAGGGCTTATTCACACCTAAGAGTTTTCCGTGACGGGCGGCACGACGGAGCAGACGACGCAGAACATAGCCGCGACCTTCATTGGTAGGCTGCACGCCGTCGGCGATCATAAAGGTGGATGCACGGATATGGTCGGTGATCACACGCAAAGATACATCAGTTTTCACGCTCTGGCCGTAGGAGGCACCGGTGATAGCGGTGACATGGTTGGTGATATTCATAACCGTATCCACATCAAAGAGGCTGTTCACATCCTGGCACACAACTGCCAAACGCTCCAGACCCATACCGGTATCGATATTCTTCTGAGCAAGTTCGGTATAATTGCCGTTACCATCGTTGTCGAACTGGGAGAACACATTGTTCCAAACTTCCATATAACGGTCACATTCACAGCCCACGGTACAGTCAGGACTGCCGCAGCCGTACTTCTCGCCACGGTCATAATAGATCTCGGAGCAAGGGCCGCAAGGACCGGAGCCGTGCTCCCAGAAGTTGTCCTTCTTGCCAAAGCGGAAGATATTTTCCGCAGGGATGCCGATTTCCTTGTTCCAGATCTCAAAGGCTTCCTCATCGTTTTCGTAGATGGAGGGGAACAGACGGTTTTCCTCCAAACCTACCACCTTGGTGAGAAATTCCCAGCTCCAGGCGATGGCTTCCCGCTTAAAGTAGTCACCGAAGGAGAAGTTGCCCAGCATTTCAAAGTAGGTGCCGTGACGGGCAGTTTTGCCGATGTTTTCAATATCACCGGTACGGATACACTTCTGGCAGGTACAAACTCTGCGACGGGGAGGCTCTACCTCGCCCTTAAAATAGGGCTTCATCGGTGCCATGCCGGAGTTGATCAGCAGAAGGGATTGGTCATTTTGGGGAATCAGGGAGAAGCTGGGCAGACGCAGATGCTCTTTGCTTTCAAAGTAGCTTAAGAACATTTCACGCAGCTCGTTTACGCCGTATGCTTTTGTTGCCATTGGAATTACCTCCATCATAAATTACAAAATAAAAAGCCACCCCTATGCACATAGGGGCGACTAAAATCGCGGTACCACCCTAATTTACCGTTAAAAACGGCATCTTAGCTACTCTGTAACGGGAGTTCCCGTCCCGGTCATCCCGGGCTGCTTGGAAGTGGCTGAAAGAAGATTTTGCAAGGGGCTTACACCGTTTCCCCTCTCGCTAAAGCAAACATGATTTCTTTCTCGTTTCCGCATCGCTTTTACATTTTCCTTTGGTATTTTACCACAAAATCCGGATTTGTCAATGTTTTTGACGCTATTTTCCGTATATTTTCAACTGGCGGGGCGTGCAATGATATTTCTTACGAACCAATCTTGCAAAGTATTTCGGATCGGATATGCTTTTAGAGGAAGTGCCTGAAAGCTCCCCCAGATACTTCGGTACGGCCACTGCAGAGGAAGCCGCAGAGCGGCGCAGCAAACTTGCCCCGGAGACTGTGTGTATCGACTGGCAATATATTCCGAAAACTGTGCCGGTAGAAAGCCTGACAAGTCTGAAGGATTGCGGACATGATGTAATCGCCGCACCCTGGTATATTGACTACGGGTATAAAAATATGATCGATACCGCCCAAATGTATGATATGTTTGGTGTCATGATGACCACCTGGCATGTGCTATGCAACGAAACACCGCAAATTGTGGAGCTTGCCCGCTACTTAAACATTTCACTGTTCCCCTGGGAGGGAAGCTGTAAGCCCTTCTACATCGCCTCCAGCATTTTACGCCGTGTCAGCTTTGACGGCTGCAGCTATAAACAAAGCGGCTGGAAAAAGCAGCAGATAGAGGTATAATGTGATCATTCTGTATTATTTAGCAAATACATTTTGCTATGCAGGTCAGTCCGCCACCGGAAAGCTATATGCAAGAAAAGGGAGATCTCCCCATCATTTTAATATCAGCAAAGCACTGTCCGCTACCCTTTTGTTTCTCGTTTGGCACATGATAAAAGGCGGCGGCATGCATGTTCCAACCACCCTTTTCGGTCTGCTCTATGGGCTATCCCTGACCGTCAGCATGCATTACGGGCTGCTGGCATTATCTGCAGGACCTATGGCATTAACCAGCATGATCGCCGCCATGTCCATGATCATCCCCTTTCTTTGGGGTCTGCTGTTTTGGGGCGAAAGCCTTGGCTTATTTGCCATTTTCGGCATACTGCTCCTGATCGTTGCCATTGGCATGATTTGTTCCCCAAAAAAGGGAAACTGCTCTGGCAAATGGATTGTTTACTGTCTGATCACCTTCTGTGCAAACGGAATATGCTCTGTGATCCAAAAATACCATCAGCTTCACTTTCCCGGTGGATATCAGGTAGAATTCCTGCTTACAGCCATGCTTCTGGTTACACTCTGTACCATGGCTTCCCAGTTTCTCCAAAAGCAAGCCAGATTTTGTATCAGTGGGCTTGGTGCAATTTCCGGTATCATGAACTCAATTGCCAATTTTATTGTCTTGATTCTTTCCGCTACGGAAAACGCTACCCGTCTATTCCCTGTCGTTTCCGTTTTCAATGTGATAGCCGCATGTCTCACAGGTTTATTGTTATTCCGTGAGAAAATGAAGTTTTTTCAATTACTTGGTATCATAATCGGACTAATTGGTATCGTTTTCCTAAAAGTATAGCACCGTTCATTGGGGCTCAATATATCAAAAAAGTAGATTCCAGCCTACTCCTAAGAGAGTCCACGGCTGGAATCTACTATTTTGATGATCTCAGGATTACTGACGAACATAGATATCCAACAAAGCGGTAACATCTTCGTCCAACTGTTCATTCTTGCCGTCATGATAGCGGTACAAGACACCCTTGCAATCTTCCAGATCGTATTCCTTCAAATAGAGGATCTCATTGTCCGGCGTGACCACCACGGTATAAACATCATCTGCAATGGTCTGTGCCTGATCCTTCCGATACATCCGCAAAGTGCCGTTTTGTTTGGTTTCATCGGCATTATAATCGATGAAATATACATAGCCGCCGTTTTCCATATATCGGATCCACCCCGGGAATACATCGTTGTCCAATTCCTCACCGGCAATCACCAGGGTAGCCCGTTTTTTCTCTTCTTTATAATCCTTGTAATAAATGGGGTCACCGTTTTTGTTCAGTGTGAAGCCACAGTCAACCGACACTTCGCTGTCATACAGCTTGGGAGCTTCCACTTTGCCGTCTTTCACGCAAACGCTGTAAAGCTCACCTTTCTCCGGCTTCTTACTATCGGCAGATTCCTCTTTTTCCTCCTCTTTCGTCAGGAAGAAAATGGATGTGCCATCCTCCGTCATGGAAAAAGAATGGATATTGTCCAATTCTATTTCGTACATGATACCGTCCACCAGCACTGCATCCGGCATCTCGACCCGATCTCTGATTTCTTGCGTAGCATCGCTAAATCCCTGAACTTCGGACATTTTCACTTTCTTTACCGAATCAAAATCATAATATCGGATCAAGGCCACACCGGAATCTGTAAAAACACTGGTATGAAGATAGTAATTTTCTGTGATCCGTACAGTTTTGCCGTCTATGTAGCCAAACAGCGTATAGGCCTGGCAATAGGTACGCTCTTTCTCACTATCCGTCAGTTGTATGCCGTTATCCAAATCTATAAAATCTGCATAGCGGATCTCTTTTCCCTTTTGGGTATAGTAAATATCTCCGTTTTCCAAAACTGCCTGGATGGAGTCTACTTCGGAATCGATCTTCTCCACATCACCTTTAGAATTTCGTATATTCAAAACATCTTCCTTCAGGTAACACACTTCATTTAAAGACTCATAAACCAACACTCTCGACGAGCCGTAGTAATCTTTTATTATTTGGTTTGTCCGACAATCCGCGGCCTTCCCGATCACACGCAAATCATGAATTTCACCGCTGGCGATTTTTTCCTTCTTACCATCTTCCCACAGATAGAAGGTGTAGTCATATACGATCCTTTCCTCGGTTTCAATTTTTTCAGATTCGCAGTAGATCGCCTTTTCAAATTTTGCATCCACTGCAACAAGACCGCAGTCCTCACCGCAAATTTTCCGGACATTATCGATGGGGCCGAGATAAATACCGCTATCTTTTTGGAACAGAATTCTGTCACCTTTATCGTTAATAAAAAACAACATAATACTGCTGCCCAGCTTGACCGGTTCTGCCTCAGGATCCGAGATGTCGCGGTAGTATAGGTTCATTCCGTTTTCATCGATTTTATCCGGATAGAACAAGGTTTTCCCATCGGCTGCAAGTTGGAACATAATGGAAGTTTTCTGTCCGTTTAACTGGGTCATATCTTCATCCGCTACATCATCCACCGTTACGAAGTCAGAGGTGATCTCCAAAAAATCTCCGCCAAACTGATGATACCAGAGCTCTCCATCCTTGATGTAAGCCACATAATTGGTCTTGTTGCCGCCAAAGAGCAAAAGCACTGCCACCACAGCGGCGATCACCAGGGTAAACAGTCCGGCAAGGAGAAAAATCAGCTTGCCTTTTTTCTTTTTAGGGGTGCTTATGGGTGCATCCCCTTCTGCCGCCGCACCGCAATTGGGACAAAATGCAATTCCGGTTTCCAGAGGCTGACCACATTCGGTACAAAAAGCATTGACCGTTTCTTCCGCTTGTGCAGGCGTACACGCTGCACCACACTCACCGCAAAACAAAGCATCGTCTTCCATTTCCGTATGGCACCGAGGACAGTTTTTCATATTTTTCTTTCTCCTTTGTTGGTTATAAAGACGCGATCAAAGATTCAGCAGAGAGAATACCGTCGATGGCAGCAGACATGATGCCGCCGGCATAGCCTGCACCCTCGCCGCTGGGATAAAATCCCTGCAAGGACACTGACTGCTTATCCTCACCACGGACGATTCGAACCGGGGAGGAACTTCTGGTTTCCGGGGCAGTCAGCACTGCCTCGGGATCCGAAAAGCCCTTGAGATTTTGCTCCAAAAGGGGCAGTGCCTCCTTCAGTGCAGAGGTGATCTTCTCCGGCAATACCTGATGCAGATCGCACCATGTGACACCGGGGGCATAGGTAGGCTGAACCGATCCGGCTCCCACGCTGGGGATACCCTTCATAAAATCTCCCACAAGCTGTGCCGGGGCATGGTAGCTTTGGCTAAGCTGATAGGCTTTTTCTTCAATTTCCCTTTGCCAGTGCATACCGGCAAGAGGATCTTCTCCGGGGAAATCCCTGGGATTCAAGGTAACCAGCAATGCCGCATTGGCATTTTTTCCATCCCGGTCTGCATAACTCATGCCATTGGTGACCACACCGCCTTCTTCCGAAGCTGCCGCCACCACATAGCCGCCGGGACACATGCAGAAGGTATAAACTGTGCCATCTTCCAAATGCTTGACCAGTTTATAGTCCGCAGGCGGTAACACCGGGTCATATTTTCCATACTGTGCCCGGTCGATGGTTTCCTGGAGATGTTCAATGCGGACACCCATAGAAAAAGGCTTTTGTTCCATGGCAATTCCCTTTTTCTGTAACATGGTAAACGTATCTCTGGCACTGTGGCCGATGGCAAATATCACTTTACTGCAAGGTATATAGCTGCCATCTTCCAGGAAAAGGCCGGTAAGTTTGCCGTTTTCCCCGGAAAAGTCTGTCACATGGGCAGAAAATCGCACTTCTCCACCCAGGGAAATAATGCGGTTGCGGATATTTTGCACCACCTTAAGCAGCACATCCGTTCCCACATGGGGTTTGGCATCAAAGAGGATGTCCTCCCCTGCTCCTGCCATCACAAGCTGTTCCAGCACCCAGCCGATCCGGGGGTTATTCACACCGGTATTGAGCTTGCCATCGGAAAAAGTGCCTGCACCGCCTTCCCCGAACTGGACATTGGTCTTTTCGTCCAACTCACCGGTGCGAAAGAATTTTTCCACCTTCTCATGGCGTGTGACGGCATCCTCGCCCCGTTCCAGCACAATCGGTCGCAAACCGGCAATTGCCAGGATCAGTGCCGCAAACATACCGGCAGGTCCAAACCCCACCACTACCGGCGGCACATCCTGCTCCGGGGCTGTTCTGGGAGGCTTATACCAGGAAACGGGGGCAAGCTGTGCCCGTTTACAGCCCGACTGTTTCAATATCTTATTCTCGTTGCCCTCCACCGACACATCCACCGTATAGACGATCTTCACATCCGGCTTTTTTCGGGCATCCACAGAACGACGGACGATCTTCAATTTCTTCACCTTGGAGGCGGAGATCCGCAAAAGCTGTGCCGCCTCGTAGGAAAGCTGATTGACATTGTGTTCCGGTGCCATGGATATTTCTCTGATTCGTATCATCGCATTTCCTTTCCTGCATTTAAGCCCGCCAAACGACCGGAACTCCATGCCCACTGCAAATTATAACCACCGCAATCGCCGTCGATGTCCAGCACCTCGCCGCAGGCAAAAAGCCCCGGCACCAGTTTACTTTCCATAGTCATGGGATCAAACTGGTCTGTGAACACGCCGCCGGCGGTGACCTGAGCGCTATCCATACCCATAGGCTCCGTCAGGGAAACGGACAGAGCCTTGACAGCTTGGCAGATCTCACAGATCTGTCCATCTGTCAATTCCCTGCAAAAGCCGTTTAAGGAAACACCGGCTGTCTGGGTCAAAATCCGTCCCAGACGATTATGCAACACACCCGTCAGCAATTCCTGCAAGGGCAAATCCGTATTTTTCCTTGTTTGTAAAAACGCGATCAGCTTTTCTTCTGTCCAGTCCGGCAAAAAATCCAGTCTGCAAGTCCATCTGCCGGGTTTCATGCAGGCATCCCGGGAAATCTCAAAAATCACCGGGCCGGAAAGGCCGTAATCCGTAAACTGAATTTCGCCTCTGCTTTTGGAAAAAGGCTGTTCATTCCATAAAATTTCTGCACAGCACTGGGCTCTGACACCCTTCAGGGCCGGAAGCTGAGGCCAACTGCTTTTTAGCTGCACCAAAGAAGGGCGAAGCTTCGTCGCCTTATGTCCCAACTTTGCCAAAAGCTTATATCCGGACATCGTGCCGCCCAATTTAGAGCCTGCCAATCCACCGCAGGCCAGGATCAACCGGTCAAAAGAAAGGGTTTCTTCCCCATTGGAAACCAGAAATCGTTCCCCCTCTTTTTTTACTTTTTCCACCTCAAAGGCAGTTTTTACCTGAATGTTCGGCTTTTCTAAATTCAGTCGCAAAATATCTACCACAGAATTGGCCTGATCGGAATAGGGATAGACTCGTCCGGAGGTTTCCGAAACGGTATAAAGTCCCATGTCCGAAAACCACTGAAGGGTTTTTTTCGTATCAAACTGCCCCAGGGCATACTGTGCAAAAGAAGGATCTTCTCCATGGTAGGCATCCATGGTCAAATTTTCATTTGTGAGATTACAACGGCCATTTCCCGTTGCCATCAGTTTTCTGCCAAGCCGTGCCTGCCGTTCCAGCAAAACCACCTGGTTTTCCGGGTTTTCTGCGGCAAAAATAGCCGCTGCCATACCGGATGCACCGCCGCCAATAATACCGATCACCATAAACCACACCTCGCTTTTTCTGTATTATAGCCTACTTTCTACAAAGAAACAAGAAAAAACTTCCTTGCAAAGACAAAAAGCTGTGCTATAATAAGAAAAATCCTTTCCCCATATTTGAGGTTCTTATGGATCGAAACAACATTGATAAAATTGCAGAAACGGCTGACGATCGTCTGCTTTTGGCTAAGCTATGGGACAAGATCCATGCCGGTATCCGCAAAAACATTCTCGCCCACACCGGTTTTCTCTCTCCCCGTGAGCAACAAATGGTGTCTTTTCTTTTTGGAAACACCCCGGGGCTAATGACTTTCGGTGGTTACGCCGAATCCGAACGGAATATGCTGATCTATCTGCCTGACTATCTGGATGGCAGTTTTTTGGAAGATGAGGATTGTCCCGTAGTTTGTCTGCGTGCCAGCTTTTATCGGGACGAAACCCCCACCCATCGTGATTTTTTAGGGGCTCTGATGGGCTGTGGAATCACAAGAGAATCTGTGGGGGACATTTTGGTGGGTGACCGCACCTGCGACTTTTTCGTTACAGAAGAAATCGCCCCCTATCTGCTGCAAAATTTTGAAAGTGCAGGACGGGTCAGCGTAAATCTAACCAGGATTCCATTGCAGGAAGTTTCCATCCCCACCCCGAAACTGACAGAAGTGCGGGACACCGTTTCCTCTGTACGGCTGGATGCCGTATTATCCGCAGGTTTTCGGATCAGCCGGTCACTGGCGGCTGAATATATCGCCACAGGCAAGGCTTCCATAGACGGTCTGCCTTGTGAAAAACCTGACAAAGCCGTGACAGAAGGTGCGAAACTCTCCCTGCGGGGTATGGGAAAGATCCGCCTGACCCAAATCGGGCATACCACAAAGAAAGGTCGAATCTCGGTGACAATTCACCGCTATGAATGAGGTACTATCTATGAACATGAATGAAGTGATCGCAAGAATCAACCAACTTGCTGCTAAGGCAAAGCAAGGCCAGCTGACAGACGAGGAACTGGCTGAACGGGACAAGCTACGCAGAATCTACATTGATTCTGTGAAAGCAAATCTGGTGGGCCAATTGGAAAACACCACCATCGTGTATCCCGACGGCACTAAGAAAAAAGTGGAACGAAAAGGATGAAAAAACCGCAAAATCAGGGAAAAACCTGATTTTGCGGTTTTCACTTTTATTACAGAATGTCCGGTTCTCCCAGCAAAATACTGTCATAGTAGGTCTCACTGGGATAGGTATCGATTGCTGTTTGCACGATCGGATTGGTTTTCTCGTTCAGATACACCTGACGGACGGAATTGATCCAGATCGGATGCTCCTCCACAAAGTACATCAGATGATATCCGTAACTGGTTTTCACAAGACCGTAATGACCTTGCTCACGGGTTTCATCAAACACCCATGCATCAAATTCCGCAACCATCTGTCCCTGATATACATCGGTATAAAGACCGCCTTTTTCCACAGAACCGGGATCTTCCGAATGCAGCTTTGCCAGTTCTGCAAAGGATTCCTCCGTTTTTTCACCGGTGCTCCATTCATCCAGCAGTCCCTGGGCTTCCGCAAGGGCATCTGCCCACTCTTCTTCCGTAAATGTGGTTACATTTTCCTCCGGATCATAGTCCCCGGGGATGATCAGGATGTGGCGCACATCCATAAGGCTTCCCATATCCTTACTAACGCCATTTTGCTTAAACATGGTCTCATTTTCGGTATAGTAGGTCTCCAGCTCTTCCATAGTGGGCACAAGGCTTTCCTGCAATGTGCGGATATATTCCTGGGCACAATAATAGGTGGTCATATAGCTTTTATAGTCATCCACCGTAACGGAAGGTCCAAACATTTCCATGAGCATGCTCTCCGCAGATTCATACTGACCTTCTTCCACCTCTTTGGCAATCTCTGCATCCAGGTTGTTCAGGTATTCCAAGTCTTCCTCGTCATAGGTAAAACCGGTATCCTCTGCATGCTGGATCACCGCCGCCATCTGACTCCAAACCAACAGTGCCTGCTTTAAAAATGCATCCTGCCAGGACTGGCCGGTCTGGCTGTCATACACCTGCTGATCCAAAGGCTTGTTGAAATCCACTCCTAAATAATAGGTCAGGTAGTACATATCCGTATAGATAGCAGACCAGTAATATACCTGCAATTCCCCATTGGTCAGTTCCATATCCCCAACCTTGGCAACCACATCTGCAGAAACAGCAATCACTTCCTCTTCCTCGCCGGAATAGGAAATGCCGTTTACCGTAGGCTCTGCAACGGTAGGCTCGGTAACCTCCGGTTCCGGATCGGATACTGTGGGTTCAGTTTCCTCCTGGGAATGAAAGTGGAATTTCAGGCCGCCATCCCAAATCAAAACACCCGTACCCACCAGCACCGCTGTGGTCAGTGCTGCCAAAAAGATCAGCGACACCAAAACGATGGCAATGATCATGCCAATTTTTCTTCCTTGATTCATAAGATCCTCATTTCTGCTCCCTGAGAGCTTAGAATAGGAGAATCTTACCATATCCTTTCTCATTTTTCAATATTAGTTCCAAAAAGTTTACATTTTACCTTGATTGACCCTTGCAAAAAGGGGCAAAAAATGATACAATTTTATATTGAATCAGTATGTTGAGGAGTATGCCCTATGAACACTTCTACTACCGTAATTTCTCAAGAGGCTCTGCAGGAGCAGTTTGCCTTTTGCCATAAAATTCAGGCCCTTTGGCACAGCCGGGGAATCACCCCCAAAGCCTATGTGGAAACCTACGGCTGTCAGCAAAATGAAGCCGATTCCGAAAAGCTGCGGGGTATTTTGACCGAGAGCGGCTACGCCATCACCGATCAGGCAGAAGGTGCTGATGTGGTGGTTATGAATACCTGTGCCATTCGGGAACACGCCGAGCAGCGGGTATTTGGCAATTTGGGTGCTTTGACCCACACCAAACGCCGTCACCCCGGGCAGAAAATTTTTCTGTGCGGCTGTATGGCCGGTCAGACTGTGGTCACCGATCGGATCAAAAAGAGCTATCCCCATGTGGATGGCGTTTTTTCCACCCATCATCTTTGGCAGTTTGCCCAGATTCTCTATCAGGTGCTGACCACCAAAAAACGGGTGTTCTTTATTGAGGACGAACCCGGTTCTATTGCAGAAGGCCTGCCCCAGCTTCGGGATCATACCCTGAAGGCCTGGGTTTCCATCATGTATGGCTGCAACAATTTCTGCACCTACTGCATTGTCCCCTATGTCCGGGGTCGGGAGCGGAGCAGAAAGAGCCAGGATATAATTGCAGAATGTGCCGCTTTGATTGCCGGCGGAACGAAGGAAATCACCCTGCTGGGTCAAAATGTCAATTCTTATGGCAAGGATTTGGAGGAAAAAATCGATTTTTCCGATTTGCTTTTAAAAATTGCCCAAATTCCCGGCGATTTCCTGATCCGTTTTATGACCAGCCATCCCCGAGATGCCTCCGAAAAGCTGTTTGACACCATGGCATCCTGCGACAAAATCGCAAAGCAGCTTCATCTGCCCTTCCAGTCCGGATCAAGCCGTGTGCTGAAGGCCATGAACCGCCATTACGATCGGGAAACCTATCTGAAAAAAGTCAGCTACGCAAAATCCGTCATGCCCGATTTGGTGCTGACTTCCGATGTGATCGTTGGCTTCCCCGGCGAAACCCAGGAAGAATTCGAGGAAACCATTTCCCTGATTCAGCAGGTGCAGTACGATTCTCTGTTTACTTTCATCTTCTCCCCCCGTCCCGGCACACCTGCCGCTGGCATGGAGGACTTGACCCCCAAAGAAGAGAAAAATCGCCGTTTTGACCGGCTTTGTGCTGTGCAAAACAGCATTTCCGAAGAAATCCACAAAAATTATATTGGAAAAACCTTCCGCTGTCTGATTGACGGCACGGATAAAGAATATCTCACTGCCCGTACCGAAGGCGGTCGTCTGGTTCGTCTGATGGGAGACAGCTCCCTGATCGGTTCGTTCCAATCCGTTACCATTACCGGTTCTACCACCTGGAGCTTAACCGGTAACCTTGTTAAGGAGTGATTCCCATGGCCAATAACGATATGACACCCATGCGGCGTCAATATTACGAAATTAAAGAAAAAAATCAGGATTGTCTGCTGTTTTTCCGTCTTGGCGACTTTTATGAAATGTTCGACGACGACGCAAGACTTGTGGCGAAGGAACTGGATCTGACCCTGACCACACGGGACAGAAACAAACCCAAAGAGGAACAAACTCCCATGTGCGGCGTTCCCTATCATTCCGTGGATGCCTACATCGGTCGCTTGCTGGCAAAAGGCTACAAGGTAGCAATTTGCGAGCAATTGGAAGATCCTTCCCAGGCAAAGGGTATCGTCCAGCGAGATGTGACCCGGATCATCACCCCCGGCACCGTTACCGACAGCAGCATGCTGGAGGAAGGTAAAAACAACTACATCGGCTGCATTTACGGCCAGGATGGCGGCTACGGCCTTGCCTTCTGTGATCTTTCCACCGGTGCATTTTTCACCACCGTCTGTGCCGATGCCGCAGCCGCCGCCTCCGAGCTGGGTCGTTTTGCCCCCACAGAGGTTTTGCGTGGCGGTCAAGGCTGTCAGGATTCCGTTTTGGAGGATGCCCTGAAAAATCGCCTGAACTGTCTTGTCAACGAGGCCGTAGCAGGACAATTTGACCTTGCGAACGCCGAAACCGTTTTGCAGCAGCATTTTGAAGCTCCCTTGGGTCAGCTTGGGCTCACCGGACTGCCTTTGGCGGTCATGGCCAGCGGCACATTGCTGGATCTTCTTTTGGCTTTGCAGAAAAATGATTTAAAGCACATCCGCAAAATCGAATATTACACCACCGGTCGTTTTATGGAGCTGGATCTGGATGCCCGACGCAATCTGGAATTAACGGAAACAATGCGGGCAAAAGGCAAAAAGGGTACTCTGGTTTGGGTTCTGGACGACACCAAAACCGCCATGGGCGGCAGAATGATCCGCACCTGGGTTGAACAGCCTCTCATGGACCCGGTACAGATCACCAGCCGTTTGAACGCCGTGGAAGAGCTGGTAGGTGCTACCGTCCAGCGAAGCGAGTTAACCGACGCTTTGAAAGAGGTCACAGATCTGGAGCGTGTGATGACCCGTGTGGTCACCGGCACGGTCAACGGCCGGGAGCTTTTAAATCTTGCCCAGGGTTTGCGTGCATTGCCTGCCATCAAGACACATCTGGAGCAAAAATCCGCACCTCTGCTGAAAAAATTGGGCCAATCCATTGACAATCTTGCCGATTGTGCCGCACTGATTGAACGAGCCATCAAAGAAGATTGCCCCATGACCGTCAAAGAAGGCAATCTCATTCGGGATGGTGCAGATCCCGAAGTGGATCGCCTGCGTGATATTATGAACGGCGGTGCCAGCACCTTAGTGGCCATCGAGGCAGCGGAAAAGGAAAAAACCGGTATCCGCACCCTGAAGGTCAGCTACAACCGGGTTTACGGTTACTATATTGAAGTTTCCAAATCCTTTACCGATCAGGTGCCTATTCACTATACCCGCAAACAAACCCTCACAAACTGCGAGCGGTACATCACCCCGGAACTGAAGGAATTGGAAGATCAGGTGCTGGGTGCAAAGGATCGCCTGGCCGCCATGGAATATGAAATTTTCTGCCGGCTTCGGGAACATCTTGCCATGCAGGCAGGTCGTGTGCAGATTTCTGCCACTGCCGTTGCCACCGCCGATGCCCTTTGCTCCTTAGCCAATGTGGCTGTGAAACGGAATTACTGCCGCCCCGAGATCTCCATGGGCAACGAAATTTCCATCACCGACGGTCGTCATCCCGTCATCGAAAAAATGCAGACCGATGCCCTTTTTGTCCCCAACGACACCTCTTTGGGCATAGACGGAAATCAGGTCACCATTATCACCGGCCCCAATATGGCAGGTAAATCCACCTATATGCGTCAGGTGGCACTCATCGCCATTATGACCCAAATGGGTTCTTTTGTACCTGCCCGTTCTGCCCGTCTGGGTATCATTGACCGGATCTTCACCCGAATCGGTGCATCTGATGACCTTTCTTCCGGACAATCCACTTTCATGGTGGAAATGACAGAGGTGGCATCCATTTTGAAATACGCCACCTCTAAAAGCCTGCTGATCCTGGATGAGATCGGCAGAGGCACTTCCACATACGACGGCATGGCCATTGCAAAAGCTGTACTGGAATATGCCGCCAGTCCCCGGCATTTGGGTGCAAAGACTTTGTTTGCCACCCACTACCATGAATTAAGTGCCATTGAAGATGAGCTTCCCAATGTAAAAAATTACAATATCGCCGTAAAAAAACGGGGAGATAAAATGATCTTCCTCCGCAAGATTGTCCCCGGTGCTACCGATGACAGCTACGGTATCGATGTAGCCAATTTAGCAGGTCTGCCTGCCAGTGTCATCACCCGTGCCCGTCAGATTTTGAAGGAATTGGAAAGTCAAAATCCCCAAAAAATCGTGGTCAAAACCACCCCGGAGGAAAGCGATCAGGTCAGTCTGCTGGATCTCAGCTCCCAGCAGGTGGCGGATGCCCTGAGAAATATCAATGTGGAGACCCTGACGCCCATTGAAGCCATGAACGAATTATACAAGTTAAAGAAGATGTTAAACTGATATGAAACACATCCCCCTTCGCAGATATGAGATCCACCTGGGCGGCTTTTACGGACTGTTTCAGCTATTCGTTTTGCCCCTTTTGGCATCGATCTTCAATACATATCTTCTGCATTTACCCCTTTGGAGTTTGCAGTTTTTTGTATTTGCCCTGAATTTTTTATGCAGTGGCGTGATCTTCCACCGCTTTTTGCTGGACAACTGGGATCAGGCATTGGATACACCCTGGAAAACCCTTCAATCCGCAGGTTTTGGATTGCTGATCTATTATTTGGGTACTGCCATTGTTACCACGCTGATTTTCCTTCTACGCCCGGATTATGTAAACCTCAACAACGACTCTGTGGCACAGCTTGCCACGGAAGGACGGTGGCTCATGCTGATCGCCATTGTCTTTATGGTGCCCATAGCGGAAGAACTGCTTTTCCGGGGCGTACTCTTTCGGGCTGTCTATGACCGAAATCCCCTTTTGGCATGGATCTGCTCCATAGGCTGTTTTGCCGCAGTCCATGTGATCGGATACATTGGGCAATACGACGGGATATTGTTCTTTTTGGCCTTTTTACAGTATTTGCCTGCCGGTTTCTCCCTTTGCTTTGCCTATCATCACTCCGGCACCATCGTCGCCCCCATTGTTATGCACATGTTTATCAATTTGCTGGCCTTTATTATCATTTGAAAGAAGGGATCCTGATGGCTCTCATCACATTGAATTTTTACAGTGAAGCTTTGGGTATGCAGTCTGAGGTTTGGGTGATCATGCCGCAAAAATCCTGCGCAGGACAGATCGGTATCGATTCCAACGCCGGTGACAGTGCATACAAATGCCTTTACCTGCTTCATGGTCTATCCGACGATCATACCATCTGGCTTCGCCGCACCTCCATTGAGCGGTACGCCACCAATTACGGTATTTGTGTGGTGATGCCCTGCGGCGGCAGAAGTTTCTACTGTAATATAAAAAACGGCATGGCGTATTATGACTATATTGCCAAGGAAGTTCCCCAGCGAATCCGGGAGTTTTTCCATGTATCCCACAAACGGGAGGACACCTTCATTGCCGGTCTTTCCATGGGTGGCTACGGTGCTTTAAAAATCGCACTGAAAGAACCGGATACCTTTTGTGCCGCTGCCGCACTCTCCCCTTGCTGTGATCTGAAGGCCGCAGGTTTTGAAGGAATCCTGCAAAGCATTTACGGAGAACCCAGGATGCCGGAAGAAGACGATGTTACCTATCTTGCCAAACAGACCCAATCCCATCCCAACAAGCCCAGACTCTATGTGGCAATAGGTACGGAGGATTTTCTTTATAACACGATCCAGTCTTTCCGCAACCTGATGGAAAACAGCACCTACGATTTTACCTACCTGGAAAAGCCGGCAAATCACAGCTGGGACTTCTGGGACAGCCAAATTCAAGATGTCCTGAAATGGATGTTTCAAAAATAAGAGGTACTTTTATGCCGAAAATTATTCAGCTTTCCTCCCATGTTGCTAACCTGATCGCCGCCGGCGAGGTGGTGGAACGGCCTGCCAGCGTGGTAAAGGAGCTTTTAGAAAACGCAGTGGATGCCGGTGCGACCCATGTGACCGCTGAGATCCGCGACGGTGGTATGACCTTCCTGCGCGTCACGGACAATGGCTGCGGTATGGAGGCCGCCGATGCCCGCACTGCCTTTTTGCGCCATGCTCCCTCCAAGCTGCGCACCGCCGAGGATCTAGCTGCCATTTCCACCATGGGCTTCCGGGGCGAAGCGCTGGCGGCCATTGCGTCTGTCAGCCGCATTGATCTGTTAACGAAGACAGCCGATTCTCTCTCCGGTACCAGTCTGCATCTGGAAGCTGGGATCATTACAGA
>JAZRRA010000109.1:0-10292 GCA_045650305.1 Faecousia sp. | reverse complement strand
TTTGTAAAATTTGAAGATGCATATTACTTCATTGGCGAGGGCGACAAGATCATTAAAAACACCATTTTCGATCTTGACGAAGATATCACCTCGAAATATGATCTGCCCGCCGGTGCGTATACCTTCGACGCAGAGGGTAAGCTCGTAGACTAAGTATAGGATCAATTTCTGCCCATCCATCCTTCGGGATGGATGGGCGGTGCCGCCAGTATATCCCAAAGGGGTATATTGGCGATACCGCCCAAAAAAGAGATGGAGGGGATCTAAATGAAGAAAATACTGTTTGTGATCCGCTCCTTAGAGTTTGGTGGTGCGGAGAAAAGTCTTGTAAATCTTCTCAATGAACTTTCCGGAGATCAGTGGCAAATGGATTTGCTGCTGTTTAAGAAAAAAGGTGCTTTTTTGACACAACTTCCTTCTCAAGTGCGATTGCTGGATATTCCCCCGGCACTGGAAAAACTCTTTGCACCCCTGAAAAAAGCGGGAAAATACCTGCCGGTGAAGGTTTTGGGAACGGCTTGTGCAAAATTTTTCGGAAAAACCAGAAAACAGAGAATGGCCTTCCGCTGGCGGCATTTTTACAAAAAAGTGATCCCCATGTTGGAAGAAAAATATGATGTGGCAGTTGCCTATGTAGGCACAGAAGTGCTGTATTATGTGGCAGACTGTGTGCAGGCAGACAAGAAGTATGTGTGGATCCACAATGACTATCGCACTGCATCCTATTCCAAAACTGACGACCTGCCTTATTTGGAAAAAATGGATGGCATCGTTTCTGTTTCGGAGGATTGTGTGCAGGTTTTACGGGAGGAATTTCCCCAATTTGCGGAAAAGATCCACTATATCCAAAATATTACCTCCTCCGCAGTGGTACGGAGCATGGCAGATCAGCCCATTCCTCCGGAATTTACAAGTGGCTGCAACATTGTTTCTGTTGGCCGTCTTTCCAAGCAAAAGGGCTTTGATTTGGCGGCTCAGGCTTGTGCGGAACTGAAAAAGCAGGGCCTGTCCTTCTGCTGGTATATCCTGGGGGACGGTGACCAGAAGGAAAAATTAGAGGAAATGATTTGCCGCTATGATATTGCCGATGTGTTTGTGCTGTTGGGAACGAGAGCGAATCCCTATCCCTATATGAAACACTGTACATTTTTGGCACAGACTTCCCGTTTTGAGGGAAAGTCTGTGGTGCTGGATGAGGCAAAAATATTGGCAACTCCCATTTTGGCCACGGCGTATCCTACCGTTGCGGATCAGATCCGGCATGGGGAAGAAGGCTATGTGGTAGCACTGACATGGGAGGGAATTGCCGAAGGCGTCAGAGCTTTGCTGGAAAACCCGGAAATACTGGATAATATCCGTAAACATCTCGGTAGTCGGGAGTACGGTAATCAGCAGGAAGCAGAAAAATACAGGAAGCTGTTGAGTTTATGAAAAAAGTACTCATGGTCATCCATGATATGCGGATCGGCGGAGCCCAAAAAAGTCTGCTGTCTTTTTTGCAGTGCTTTGTCCAATCCCAATTTAAAGAGCAATATGAAATTTCTCTTCTGGTCATCGATCCCAAAGGTCCTTTTATGGCACAGATCCCGGAAGAAATAGGCTTACTTAAGCCCACAAAACCCTTGCGATGGACGGGAAGCAGCTTTGGAAAAGACTTGCTTTTCCACCATTTCTCCATGGGCAGTTTGATGGGAGAGGGGAGATGGCTCCTGCGGAAAGCCACAAAATCCTTTCCCAAAGGATGGAATCTGCAACAAAAGTTGTGGGATAGCTGGAGTCGCTACATTCCGGCTATGGAAGAACATTATGATATTGCCATAGCTTATATGGACGGCATCCCTAATTATTATGTGACCGATAAGGTATCTGCGGATAAAAAGGTGCTTTGGGTACACAGCGAGTACCAAAAGCAGGGGTATCACAGCGGTTTTGATCACCCCTATTACCAAAAAGCAGATCGGATCATTACCATTTCTGAAAATTGCAAATTATGTATCCAACGACAGTTTCCTGATTTGCAGGAGAAGATCCATGTTTTGGAAAATATCACCCCATCCCGTCCGGTTTTGGAAAAGAGCAAGGAAGGAGATGCCCCGGAATTTTCCCAATATCAGGGGCTGAAACTTTTGAGTGTTGCAAGACTGAACCGGCAAAAAGGCATCGACCTGGCTGTGGAGGCGGCAGAACTTCTGCGTCAGGAAGGAATAGACTTTTTATGGCTGGTTGCCGGTGACGGCCCGGAACGGGAGGATTTGGAAAATCGTATTTCTGCCTTGGAACTGGGTGACCGGTTTCAGCTTTTGGGCAGTCGGGAAAATCCCTATGTGTATATGGCTGGCTGTGATATTCTGATCCAGCCTTCCCGTGTGGAGGGGCAGTCTTTGGTGCTGCGTGAGGCAAAGGTTCTCCATAAACCCATTGTGGCCACCAATTATACCACGGTGGGGGATTCTCTGTGCCATGAAGAAAACGGATTGATCGTGGAGATGACACCCAGGGGAATTGCGGATGGGGTCCTCCGTTTGGTAAAGGACAATAAGCTGAAAAATGCATTGATCCAAAATTTGCAAGCGATGCCCCAGGGGAATGAAGATGAACTTTCCCGATATATTTCTGTGATGATGTAGGAAAGGAGAATGGGAAATGACACCGTTTTTTAGTGTGATATTACCGGTTTATAATGTAGAAACCTACCTTGAGCGGTGTGTCAATTCTCTTTTGCGGCAGAAATTCACAGATTACGAAATTATTTTGGTAGATGACGGCTCTACCGACAATTCCGGCCGCCTGTGCGATACATTGGCACAAGCATACCCCTTCATTCGGGTGATCCATAAGGAAAATGGGGGACTGGCCAGTGCCAGAAATGCCGGTATGCAGGAGGCAAAGGGTCAGTACATTTGGTTTGTGGATTCCGATGACTGGATCGAAGAGGACGCCCTGCATTCTCTGTATCATGCTACGGCGGAAGAAAAGCCGGATGTGACAAAGTTTTCCTATGTTCGGGTGGAAAAGGATTTTACGCCCGTACTTTCCAATGCCAAACCCGGTTGCTATCGGGGGGAGGCACTGAAAAAACTGCTGGATCTGGCGTTTTACAGAACCGGAAAGTTTGTTTTGTCTGCCTGCACCCATATATACAGAACCCAATTTTTGCAGGAGCATGGCTTTTCCTTTGTTTCGGAACGGCTGGTGGGAAGTGAGGACTATCTGTTCAATATAGAGGTGCTGGTTCATGCACAATGCGTTTGCGTGATTCCCGATCTGCTCTATTACTATGAACAGAGAATGGGAAGCCTGACCCAGCAATATAAAAAGAATCTGCCCGGTCGGTATGAAAGCTTATATAAAAATATTTGCGAGAAATTGGAAAATGCCGGTAAAATGCAGGAATACGGTAAAAAAATTGCCTCTTTTTATATGTGGCATTTGATGCACGGCACTTGTATTCCCAATGAATATTACATCACAGAGCATCACACCTTGCCGGAAGGCAGAAAAAATATCCGTAAACTTTCCCGTTCCGGGGCTTTACGCCATGCCTATTCCCATTATGACAGAACCGCTTTTGGACTGAAAAAGCGACTGCAGCTTTGGGCGATGCGGATGGGAATGGAACCGCTGTTTTATTGGCTTTATGTAGTCAAACCAAGACGAAAGAAAGGCAATGTCCATGAAAATCAGGATTAAATTTCCCCGTCGGCTTACACTGGAAAAATTCTTTCTGATGGTAGCCGTTTTATGTGTAACCTCCTTTGCTCTTTTGGAGCATGTCAGTATCCCGATCCCTATTTTTTCGCTGATAAAAATGCCGATTTTGTATTTGGGCGGAGTTTGTCTGCTCAGCCAGTTAAACATGATCGTCAAAACCTTCATGAAGAAAAAATACTTTTATCTCTGGATCACGCTGTTACTTTTGTGGGGGTTTTTGTTTGTATCAGCTTATTTGAATAAAGACTTAAATTACGGCACGGACCCCATTATGGTCACATTCCGCCTGGTGCTTTACATGGTGGAGCTGTTTGTGCTCATGATCTGGGTTTGCGAAAAGCAATACGACCGACTGCTGCTGAAGTTTTTGTTTTGGTATTTGCTGATTTTGGTGGTTGCAACGGATGTGTTGTTGTTTACCGAGCTGATCACCTTCCAGAACGGTCGCTATGAGGCCTATCTGGTTGGTACAAAGTTCTCGGTATCCTATTTACACATGAACTTTTTGACCTTGTGGTTTATGCAAGGCAATAAAGTGATTCGTGTAAAGCAGTTTTCCAAGCTGTGGATGTTCCTGGCCATCGCTTTGATGGTGGTGGTATCTCTGCGTGTGGAATGTCTGACCGGTGTGTTTGGTTGTATTACCCTATTTATTATGCTTTTTATTTTGGATGCACCCAATCGGAATCGGTTGAGAGGTATTGTATCGCCTCTGGCATTGGGGACATCATTAGGTATCAATTTGGGCTTTTCCTTCATATCGGAATTGGTGCTTTCCATACCTTTCGTGAATTACTTTATCGTTCAAATTCTGCAAAAAAGTGATACCCTGACCGGTCGTACCAATATATTTGTGGTGTTTTCTCAGCGTATGCAGGATCACTGGCTCTTAGGTTATGGCTACGGAAATTCTGCCGCTGTGGAATTGTTTGGCTATGCCAATGCACAAAATGCCCTGCTTCAATGGATCATGCAAGGCGGCTTGTTAGGTACACTGCTGCTGACCCTATTCTTTTTGCAGGTGTTCAAGCAGGCAACAAGATCTGAAAACAAAAAGCAACTCATGCCCTTGGTGGTGCTGGTGTATGTATACATCTTCCTTGGCATGGTGGAAACCACATTCAGTATGAGCTTTTTGATGTGGGTGTCCGTTATCTTTATGCTGAGTAATAAAAAACCGGAGGCAGTGATGCCCCCTGTGACGGAAAAAGGAGAAGGATCATGAAGATCTCCATACTGTCCATGCAACGGGTGGTGAATTTCGGTTCGGTACTGCAAGGATACGCATTGCGGCAAATCCTGAGGGAACTGACCCAGGGACAGGTCGAATTTATGGATATTCAATCGGAATGTCTGCCGGTTTCCCGCACTGTGGCGGAGCAGGTGGATTATGAAGTGCCGGCGGCCTATCCGCCCGGACTTTTGCAAAAGGGAAAACGGTGGATGATCACCCGTCTTTCCCGCCGGAATAAGCAGTATATCCGGGAGTTTATGACCCGAGAATTGCAACTGGATCAGCCTTCCGATGGCAATGTACCCGACTGTGTGATCGTGGGAAGCGATGAGGTGTTTAACCATGCCGGCGGCGTGAAATTACAGCTTCACGGAGATATTCCGAAAGCCAAAAAGGTGTTTACTTATGCCGCCGCCTGTGGCAGTGCAAAAGCATCGGATATTGCCCCGGAGGATATGCAAAGAGTACGGCAAAAAATGGCGAACTTTTCTGCGGTGTCTGTCCGGGACGGTGCGACGCAAGCATACGCCCAGGCACTTTATGATGGGCAAATCCTCCGCCATTTAGATCCGGTTTTGGTGGGAGATCTGGCAAAACGCCCCCATAGGAAAGTGCCAATCAAGAATTATTTGCTGGTATATGCCTATGGTCAGAGAATTCGGACGCAAGAGGAAATTCAGGCCATCCGCAGTTTTGCCAAAGCCAAAAAACTGAAAACCGTCGCTTTGGGCGGTTCGCAATTCTGGTGCGATTACTATATTCCGGCAAGCCCCTTTCGGATGCTGGACTATTTCTACCATGCCCGTTATGTGGTAACGGATACCTTCCACGGTGCGGTATTTTCCATCATTCACCACAAGCAGTTTGCGGTGATTCCCAGAAAGACCAACCGAAATAAACTGACGGGACTGCTGGAGGATCTGGCACTGACGGATCGCATGGTAGCGTGTATGGATTCCCTGCCTGGAATTTTGGAAACACCGGTGGATTGTCAGGCGGTGGAAGCTATTTTGGAACGAGAAAGAGCCCGGACACGGGCCTATCTCAAGGAACAATTGGGAGTGTAACATGGAGCCAATCACACTGTTTCGGAATCAGGCAGACTGTTGTGGATGCGGAGCCTGCATGACGGTATGTCCTGCCAACGCCATCACAATGGAAGAAGATGCCCAGGGATGTCTGTATCCTGTGATTTCCCGGGATCTTTGTCTAAAATGCGGAAAATGCCTTCGGGTTTGTCAATTTGGCGATCCGAAATCCAATAGCCCATTGTGTGCGTATGCGGCTGTTGGATTGCAGGAAGACCGGGTTCGAAATAGTGCATCCGGTGGCGTTTTTGCCATGTTGGCAGAACAATGCCTGAAGGAAGGTGGCCTGGTTGCCGGTGCGGTGATGGAGCTGGATGGCGACCGGACAGATGTATATCATATATTGGCAGAGGACTTGACGGCAATTGCCCGGATGCAAGGCTCTAAATATGTGCAAAGCCGGGGCTATGCCTGCTATTCCCAGGTGTTGGATGCACTGAAAATGGGAAAAACCGTTCTGTTTAGCGGAACGCCATGCCAAGTGGCGGCTATCAAAGCACTCACGGCAGATCCGGAGAATTTGCTGACCCTGGATTTGATCTGCCATGGCACACCGCCGCTTAGGCTGTTTCAGGATTTTATCCCGGTACTGGAAAGACGACTGGGTGGTGCTGTTACGGAATTTCGTTTCCGGGATAAATCTGCACCCAAGCCCTTTACAGCAAAAATATCCATTCAAAAAGGAAAAAAGGTATATCGCCTGCGTTCCAATATGCTGTCTTATTATCAGTATTTTTTGGAGGGAGCGGTATATCGGGAAAGCTGTTATCACTGCCCCTATGCAGGTAAAAAGCGGGTTTCCGACTTGACCATGGGGGACTACTGGGGAATCGAAAAATTCCACAGTGCCGATATGGCATCGGGGACAATGCCCCAAAGAGGGGACTGGTCTTGCCTTTTGGTCAACACCCCTAAGGGAGAACGGTATCTGCGTGCGTTTGGAAAAGAACTGGCACAGTATGCCACCTGCATAGACGCTGTTGCGGCCACCAATCGCCAGCTGACACAGCCCAGTAAAAAGCCCCCCGTTCGGGAAGTGCTGTTACAAGATTATGCTGCCGGGGGTTACAAGCAGGTGGAAAAACGATTCGAAAAACAAAATGGCGGAACCTGGAAATACCGCTGGCGTTTGTGGAAAGCGATGCACCGAAAATAAGTGGGCAGCCTTTGGGATTGACCTGCTGAGAAAACGAGAACGACTATGAAAATTGAAAGAACAAAAAATGCATCGAAGAATATTGCTGTGGGTCTGATACTGAAACTGTATCAGATGCTGGCACCGTTCCTGATGAGAACTGCCATGATCGAATTCATGGGTGTTCAATTTTTGGGACTGAACAGTCTGTTTTCTTCGGTTCTTCATATATTGAATCTGGCAGAGCTGGGTGTAGGCAGTGCCATGGTATTCAGTATGTATAAGCCTATTGCAGAGGATGACAGCGAAACCATCTGTGCGTTAATGAGTTTGTACAGAAGATATTACCGGATCATAGGCATGGCGATCGGTGTTGTCGGCCTTTTGTTGACACCGGCGATTCCCTACCTGATTGAGGGCGAGATCCCCGGTGGACTGAATCCTTATGTGCTGTATTTACTGAATTTAGGCACAACGGTTTTGACCTATTGGCTGTTTGCCTATAAAAATTGCCTGCTGTCTGCCCATCAGCGGACGGATGTTTCCAGCATTGTGATCATGATCACCACCACGGTGCAATATGGCTTGCAGCTAATGGTGATGATCTTCCTGAAAAACTATTATGTCTATTTGATCGTAGCACTGGCTACCCAGGCACTGAATAACATCGTAACTGCGGTGGTAACAGACAGAATGTATCCCGATTATAAAGCCATGGGACAGTTGCCTGCACAGCAGCGGAAGAAGATCAATCGCCGTATTCGGGATATGTTTACGGGAAAAATGGGAAATGTGATCCTGAATTCTTCTGATTCCGTGGTGATCTCCGCATTTTTGGGACTTTCTATGCTGGCCATCTATCAAAACTACTTCTTTATTGTGTCGGCGGTTTTGGGTGTGGTGGAAATTGTTTTGCAGTCCATCATGGCAGGCCTGGGAAACAGCTATATTACAGAATCCAAAGAGAAAAACTACCAGGATCTAAAAAAATTCACCTTTTTATTCTTATGGATGAGTGGCGTATGCGTCTGCTGCTTCTTAGGCCTTTATCAACCTTTTATGGAATTGTGGGTGGGTAAGGAACTGATGCTGGGCAGCGGTGCGGTGGTTGCCTTTGCTTCCTACTTTTTCGTGTACGGACTGAACCGCCTGCTCAATGTCTATAAGGATGCGGCAGGATTGTGGCATGAGGATCGTTTCCGTCCTTTGGTGACGGCACTGGTAAATTTGACGTTAAATCTTTTGTTGATCCGCAGTTGGGGAATATACGGCGTACTGCTTTCTACGGTGATCTCCATGGTAGTGGTGGGTATGCCCTGGCTGCTCAAGAATATGTTTACGATCTTCTTTGAAAAGAAGCTGATGAAGGGGTATTTGGGAGAGCTTTTGACCTTTACCTTCCTGACAGCGGTTTCCGGTGGTATGACATGGCTATGCTGTATGCCGATCCGGGGGAATCTGTGGCTCGTGCTGGCATTGCGTGTGCTGGTATGCCTGATCGTTCCCAATCTTGTCTTTTATATCGTACTGCGTCGGACAGAGCAGTTCCGTCCCGGCATACAGATGCTGGACAGATTGACGAAGCATAAGCTAAAACTGGAAAAGAAGATTTTTCGAAATAAACGCGGCGTATAAGACCCGGAGGGATACTATGGAACAAAAAGAAAAAGAATTGGTATCGGAAGAAGAAAACAAGGTGGAAGTTTCCGAAGAAACAAAAGCACCGGAGCAGGAAAAAGAATCGGATTCCGGGCATCACCATCATCACCATCATCATCACCACCGCCACCATGGCCATCACCACAGACATCATAAGCATCGCTCCAAAAAAAGCAGGAGAAAAACCAGCTTCAAGAAATTTTGGAGTAAGAATAAAAAGGTGTTGTTGCCCCTGGTGCTGGTTTTGATCGTAGGCGTGATTGTCGGCGGCATTGTGCTGGCGGTGGAATTGATCACCAATTCCGGACAATTGGGGACACTTCAAACAGATACCGGAACAGAAGGTTCTGTTGTGTTGTCGGTTTCCGTATTTGATACGCCTCAAACCGTAACCAACGATGCGGCGATGGCTATTAAGGATAATCAGGATATGACCAAAGAAGCCCATGTTTTGCTGAGACAGTATAACGATGGGGATAACCGGCTGGATGTGTGCAGACCGGTGCAGATTGCTTTCTATGTGGCCAATAAACCCGGAAATTATGAGGTGGAAAAATTTGTGGTGGAGGTTTCGGAAAGTGACAGCTTTGCAGATTCCGTAATCTATACCCTGGACGCTCAGCAAAAAAGTGTGGATCTTTTCAACCTCAAGACCGATACCACATATTATTACAAGGTCAATGTGCATTTTACCAATTCTGTGGTTAGTTGGGCCGGTGGCAGCTTCCAAACAAAGGCAGGCCCCAGAATTTTGACCGTAGGCGGCATCCGTAATATCCGGGATATAGGCGGTTGGATGACCCAGGATGGCAAGACGGTGAAGCAAGGACTGCTGTATCGTGGCACAGAGCTGGACGGAAAGAACAAATCCGATTACAAATTAACGGATGAGGGAAAAAAAGTCCTTTTGGATATGTTGCAGATCAAGACGGATCTGGACTTAAGATGGGCGTCGGAAATTCCAGCCAATGTGGATGTTTTCGGAGAAGGTGTCAACCATTATACCTGCGGAATGCCCCATTATACCGATGTATTCCAGCCCTCCGGTGAAGAACCGGTACGCCAGGTGTTTGGGTATCTTGCCGATCCTGACAATTATCCTGTCTATATGCACTGTATCTACGGCCGTGACCGTACCGGTACGATATGTGCATTGCTGATGGCGGTTTTGGGCGTGTCCAAGGAGGACATCAGCCGGGAATATCAGCTCACAGCTTTGTCCAATCAGAATTTGGATATTGCCTTTAGCAGCTTTATGACCCAGCTCAATCAGTATGAAGGGGACACCCTGGCACAAAAGGCGGAAACTTATTTGTTGTCCGTGGGCGTGACTGCGGAAGAAATCGCCTCTGTCCGCACCATCTTCTTAGGATAAAAGATAGGAAAAACCGGATGTTTTTGTGTTTTTTCAGGCTTTATTATTGACGAGATAGCATAGATGTGCTATACTAAGTCGGAGGCCAAG
>JAZRRA010000108.1:0-2254 GCA_045650305.1 Faecousia sp. | reverse complement strand
GGAGATCCCGGTATGGCAGATCGAGGAAATTTTGAAAACCAATCCCGACTCCGTGGTGGTGATCGATGAGGCCTATGTGGACTTCGGCGGCAGCACCTGCTATAAACTGATAGAAAATTATGTAAACTTACTGGTGGTGCGTACCTTCTCCAAATCCCGTTGTCTGGCTGGTGCCAGATTGGGTTATGCTTTCGGAAGCAAAGATCTGATCGAGGATTTGGAAAAGCTGAAGTATTCCACCAATCCTTACAATGTGAACCGCCTGACCATGATGCTGGGCTGTGAAACGGTGGATGCCGAACCCTACTACCGGGAAGTGAGTGAGAAAATCCAGGCTGCAAGAGCCTGGGCGGTGGATGCACTTCAAAACCTGGGATTCCAGGTGCTGCCGAGCTCGGCAAACTTTATCTTTGCCCGGCATCCCGGTGTTTCCGGCGCAGAGCTATACAGCGGTCTGCGGCAGCGGGGCATCCTGGTGCGGCACTTTACAAAGGAACGGATCAAAGATTTTGTCAGAATCACCATCGGCACGCAGGAACAAATGGAGCGTCTGGCTGAGGCTCTGCAGGACATGACAGGAGGGGCAGAATGAGAACAGCGGAAGTTATCCGCAAAACTGCGGAAACAGATATTATGTTAACCTTAAACCTGGATGGCACCGGCAAGGCAGAGATTTCCACCGGCTGCGGTTTCCTGGATCATATGCTGACCCTCTTTGCCCACCATGGCTGTTTTGATCTGACGGTCAAGTGCCAGGGTGATACTTGGGTGGATGATCATCACACCGTGGAGGATGTGGGTATCTGCCTGGGCAAGGCTTTTGCTGATGCGTTGGGAGAAAAGCGGGGCATCACCCGTTACGGCAGTTTTATTCTGCCTATGGATGAAAGTTTAATCCTCTCTGCGGTGGATATCTCCGGCCGCAGCTACCTGGGTTATGATCTGCAGATTCCTACCTTTAAGATCGGCACCTTTGATACAGAGCTGGTGGAAGAATTCTTTTTAGGCTTTGTCCGTCAGTGTCCTATGAGCCTGCATATCCGGAAACTGGCCGGCACCAATTCCCACCACATTGCGGAAGGTGCATTCAAATCCGTTGCCCGTAGTCTGAAGGCGGCGGTGGCACTGGATATGAAGAATCCCGATGCCATCCCTTCTACCAAAGGAGTTCTGTGATGGTCGGAATTATTGACTACGGTGTGGGCAATCTCTTTTCCCTGCAATCCTCTTTTACTGCCATCGGGCAGGACGTGGTGGTGAGCAGTGATCCGGAGGTGCTGCGCAAGGCCGATCACATTCTGCTGCCGGGCGTGGGTGCCTTCGAAGATGCGGTCAAAAAGCTGCGGGATTCTCAGATGGATCAGATGGTCTATGAGGCTGTAAAGGCAGGAAAACCTATGATGGGCATTTGCCTGGGCATGCAGATGCTTTTTGAAAAAAGCTTTGAGTATGGCGAACATCAGGGCCTTGGCCTGCTGAAGGGCCAGGTGATTCCTATGGCAGGCCTGCTGCCGGAAAATCTGAAGATCCCCCATATGGGTTGGAATGCTTTGCATATCACAAAACCTGAGGGCAGGCTTTTTGCCAATACAAAAGAGGGAGATTACGTCTATTTTGTCCACTCCTATTTTGCAGATGGGTGCGAGGATTCCCTGGCTGCCCAAACCGGGTATGGTAAGCTGCTGACCGCTGCGGTGGAGAAGGACAATGTATTTGGCTGCCAGTTCCATCCGGAAAAGAGCGGAGAAGTGGGACTGAACATTTTGCGCGCGTTTTGCGCAGTGTAGGAGGGTTGGATATGAAATTATATCCTGCCATTGACTTATATGAAGGAAAAACGGTACGGCTCTACAAAGGCGAGTACCAGCAGATGACCGTGTACAACGAAAATCCCCTGGAAGTGGCCATGGATTTTCAAAATGCCGGTGCCACATGCATTCATATGGTGGATTTGGAGGGCGCCAAATTCGGCACCACCTCCAACCTGCCGGTGATTGAGAGAATTGTAAAAGCGACGAATCTGTTTGTGGAAGTGGGCGGCGGTATCCGCACTATGGAAATCATCGATGCCTATCTTTCCATTGGCGTCAATCGGGTGATTTTGGGTACGGCGGCGGTGACAGACCGGGCCTTCCTGGAAGCAACGATTCAAAAATACGGCGAGAAAATCGCTGTGGGCGTGGATCTAAAGGATGGATATGTGGCCATCAAAGGCTGGACGGAGAAATCCCAATGGACGGCAGAGGCCTTTTTC
>JAZRRA010000107.1:0-1774 GCA_045650305.1 Faecousia sp. | reverse complement strand
CGATTGGGGGACGGATGAGGAATTCCATTGGCGTAGTTGCCAGCTATGTCAAACCGTTTTGGATGAAACAAAGATGGTTCACGAAATAAAAAATGGGAAGTGTACCTCCTGCGGCTATGGAATCGAGGCAGATGTAACCGCACCCACTGAAGAACCTGCTGTGAAAACACCGCAGAAAAAGAATGATTGGTTACCTATTTTGCTGGTGGCTCTGGTCAGCTTTGCTGCCGCAATTACGGCTACCGCAATCATCCTAAAAAAAAGAAATAAGGTGTAAGCTATGAAAAAAGTTATTTGTCTTTTGATAATTGTATTGATGTGCGGCATGCTGGCAATACCGGCAATGGCTGCTCCCGAAGAACCGGTGATCACAATGCAACCCCAAAGTCCCAAATATCCGGAATACAGCGTTGCGGTCTATACTGTAAAAGCCACCGGTACCAATCTCACGGTAACATGGTATATCGAATGGAACGGAACTACCTACAATGCCTCCCAAATCGGCGGCACTATGCAACCTTGGGAAGTATATGCCGGAGAAGGTTACGGTGCAGTAAAAAATGACAATAATACCTTTAGTTTTATTTTTGAAGGTATCGAGGCAGAATTAAACGGTGCGAAAATTTGGTGTGTCATTGAGGATGGACACAATGATGTGACCAGCCAAACAGCCTATATTACCGTAGGTGATTACAGCACGCCTCCGGAGATTATCAGTATCCCCTCTGAAATTACGGTCAAGCAAGGTGAATTTGCGGAAATTCGCTGTGTTGCAAGGTCTGGCAGCCAGGATCAGTTGGAATTTTTGTGGTACGAAACCGATACCGGCTATATGCAGGATATTCGGGCAGTGAACCGAGGTGCAGAAACCTCCGACTATTTGTTCTGCGACACCTCCGCAGTTGGCACACGCTATTATGTTTGCGGTATTTCCACCTCTGCCGGCGGTGCAGCATACAGCAGCGTGGTTGCGGTCCATGTGGTGGCCAATACCGCCGCCCCGGAAGAACCCACGATTTTAACGCAATCTCTGCCCAATGCCACTGTAGGTGAGCAATATGCATTCCAGCTCCAATGCAGTGACCCGGCGGCAGAATTTTTCCCCTATTATAATCCCGGTTCTCAAAATGATTTAGAGGATGGCTCCTGGCTGGGATTGAGTGTAGATGGCTGGCTGATGGGAACTCCTGCAAAGGCCGGTACTTATGGTTTTAGTGTTTGTGTTATGGGTGCAGGTGGCGAGGACCATTGTGCATATACCCTTACGGTTGTGGAGGCGGATTCTCCGGAAGTCACAGAACCTACAGCCCCTCTGCCTTCCGAGGTCACCGAACCGGAGCAGGAAGGTGCAACTTCGCAACCCATTGAGGAAACCAAACCCGATCCATCCGAATCCGAGCAGGAAACGGAACATACCGCTGAAGAAAAACAATCCAAGAAACAAAAACAAGAGCAACTTCCCTGGTGGGTGTTGGCACTGGTAGGACTTGGTGCGGCAGGCATCGGTGTCGGCGTAGCGGTTATCTTGATAAAGAAAAAATAAGGACATCACACCTTACATCGTGCAATGTCCAACGAATTATTAATCGTTCGCTTTGCTTACGGTGAAATTTCGTCTTCGCCGAAGTGAAATTTTCTGCTAACGCAGAAAGTGAAATTAAATCCACCCGCAAGGGTGGATTTAGCTGAAAAACTCCGATGCTTTTGCATCGGAGTTTTTCATGGGGTGGGTGATGGGATTCGAACCCACGAATACCGGAACCACAATCCGGGG
>JAZRRA010000106.1:0-14423 GCA_045650305.1 Faecousia sp. | reverse complement strand
ACCGCATTGGGCGATGAAACCGCTTTCTTGGTGGTGGCACTGGTCATGTTCTGGTGCGTGGATAAACGGAAGGGATATTTTATCTTGTCTGTGGGCTTTGTTGGTACCATTGCCAATCAGTTTATGAAGCTGTTGTTTCGGATTCCCAGACCCTGGGTTTTGCAGGAGGGGATCGCAGTAGAGGATGCTATGGAAGGTGCAGGCGGTTACAGTTTTCCCAGCGGCCATTCCCAAAGCTCAGTCGGCACATTCGGTGGTATTGCTGCCGTGACAAAAAATAAGATTGTAAAGGCGATTTGTATTGCAGTGTGCGTTTTGGTGCCTTTTTCCCGGATGTATCTGGGTGTCCATACCCCTGCGGATATATTGGTAGGCTCCGGTATGGCAATTGCCTTGATCTTCCTGATGCGTCCGCTGATTTTGGGAAAAGACGGAAAGTACATTCCCTTCGTTTTGGGAGCAATGAGCCTATTAGCGGTTGCCTATCTGTGCTATGTGGAGTTTTTCCCGTTTCCTGCGGATATTGATTCCCATAATCTCACATCCGGTACAAAAAATGCCTATACTTTATTAGGGGCATTGTTGGGATTTTTAATCGTATATTATGTGGATGAAAAATATCTGCAATTTCCCGTGAAGGCAGTTTGGTGGGCACAAATTCTCAAACTTCTCATTGGTTTGGGACTTGTTTTGGCGGTGAAAGAAGGTTTGAAAGTACCTTTGGACCTGCTCCCCGGAGAATATACCGGACGGCTTGTGCGGTATTTTTTAATGGTGATTGTTGCAGGCATTGTATGGCCCTTAAGTTTCCGCTGGATCTCCACATTGGGAAATAAAAAATAAGATAATTTCGGAGGAATCAGGATGGATCCCGTTAAAGTAAAGAAATTAAAGGAAAAAGCCATATTGCCTACCTACGGTTCTTTAGAGGCGGCCGGAGCAGATTTATATGCTTGCTTGGATGAATCTGTGGAAATCGGCCCGGGGGAAACCCGGTTTATTCCCACCGGTCTTGCCATGGAAATTCCCTTAGGTTGTGCCGGACTCATTTACGCCAGAAGCGGCCTTGCCTGCAAGAAAGGTCTTGCTCCTGCCAATAAAGTGGGTGTGGTGGATTCAGACTATCGTGGAGAGTTTATGGTAGCTCTCCATAATCATGGAACGGAGACACAAATTGTAAGCTGTGGAGATCGAATTGCACAGCTGCTGATCACACCGGTATTTACGCCGGGATTTTGTGAAGTGGAAAGTCTTTCGGATACGGACCGCAATGCAGGCGGTTTCGGCTCCACCGGTAAATAAGATACGCCGCAGAGTTTTTGCTCTGCGGCGTTGTTTCTTAGTAGAATAACAGATCGGAGTAGGTGGGATAGGGCCAATAGGATTTATCGGTCATGGTTTCCAGTGCGTCTGCATCTTCCCGAAGCTTCTCCATGCCGGCGACAATCACATCCCGGCAATAGCAGACACCTTCCTCAATTCCTTCGGGGATGTGTTCCAAATCCTTCTGCAGCTGCATACAGTTTGTATATAGGCTGTCGGTTTTTTCGGAAAGGGATTGGATCAGGGCAGATTCTGCCAGGTGGGAGACACCGATGGTGGTTTTGACATTCACACTGTCGCAAAGGGTCTTGGTATAACGCAAAGCGGCAGGAAGAATCTGGTGCAGTACCATATCCACAGAGGTTCTGCCTTCGATCCGAACGATCTTGCGGTAGGAATCCATGTATATATCGTATCTGGCACGAAATTCCTCTTCTGTGAAAATTCCATGCTTGGTTACTAATTCGATATTTTTGGGATTGCAATAGACCGGCAGTGCCTGAGCGGTAGAGGACAGATTGGAAAGTCCGCGAGCGGTTGCCTCTGCTGTCCAGTTGTCGGAATAGCCGTTGCCGTTAAAGATGATCCGCTGATGATCCGTTAAAGCTTTGCAAACCAGTTTTTGCAGTGCGGCATCGAAATCCTCTGCCTTTTCCAGCTCGTCGGCAAATTTACCCAATTGTTCTGCCATGATGGTGTTCAGGGCAATGTTGGGACCGGCCACAGACTGGGAAGAGCCTACCATACGGAACTCGAATTTGTTACCGGTAAAGGCCAGGGGAGAGGTACGGTTGCGGTCAGTGGTATCCTGGGGGATGGAAGGCATGGCATCCACGCCGATACGCAAAATGGACTTTGCAGGCTCGGTGTAGTTGGTACCGTCGATAATGGATCGGACGATGGAGCTCAATTCATCGCCTAAGAAAATGGATACGATGGCAGGGGGAGCTTCGCAAGCACCCAAACGGTGATCATTACCGGCACCGGCTACGGTTGCACGAAGGAAATCCTGATATTCATCGATGCCCTGAATGAAGGCAGCCAGGAAGACCAGGAACTGGGCGTTCTGGCTGGGTGTTTTACCGGGACTAAAGAGGTTTCTGCCGGTATCGGAAGCCAGCGACCAGTTGTTATGCTTGCCGGAACCGTTCACACCCTTGAAGGGCTTTTCGTGGAGCAGGCAGACCAGATCGTGCTTTGCGGCAACCTTCTTCATGATCTGCATAATTAGCTGGTTGGCATCGCAGGCACTGTTAGCATCGGTATAGATGGGGGCCAGCTCATGCTGACAGGGAGCGGCCTCATTGTGTTTGGTCTTGGACAAAATACCCAGTCGCCAAAGCTGTTCGTCCAGATCCTTCATAAAATTGGAAACACGGGTACGGATCGTGCCGAAATAATGGTCATCCAATTCCTGACCCTTGGGAGGCGTGGCACCAAAGAGGGTGCGGCCGGTCAAACGCAGATCTTCCCGCTGGGCATACATGCCACGGGGGAGAAGGAAATATTCCTGCTCTGCACCGACGCAGGGAAATACCCGTTTGGTTTCTTTATCACCAAACAGCCGTAAAATACGCAGTGCCTCCCGGGAAACTTCATCAATAGAACGCAAAAGCGGCGTCTTTTTATCCAGTGCCGCACCGGTGTAGGAGAAGAAACAAGTGGGGATATACAAACTGCCGTCACGGACAAAGGCGTAGGCAGTGGGATCCCATGCAGTATAGCCACGGGCTTCAAAGGTTGCCCGCAAACCGCCGTTGGGGAAGGAAGAAGCATCCGGTTCACCGCAGACCAGGGATTTACCGGAAAATGCCATGATGACTTTATCGTTCCCGGCAGGTTCAATAAAGGAATCATGCTTTTCGGCGGTAATACCGGTCATGGGCTGGAACCAGTGGGTATAGTGGGTTGCACCCTTTTGCGTAGCCCAGTTTTTCATAGCCTCGGCGATCTCGTTGGCGACGGGCAACTCCAGAGCAGAACCGTTTTCAATACAATCTTTCCATGCTTTATAGATCTCGGGTTTCAGCCACTGTTGCATAGTGGCCTCATTAAAAACATCAATGCCGAAAATTTCCGGTACGTTTACGAAACAACCCATAGTGACCGATCCCTTCTATAATGATTTTTTGCGGATATGGAAATGATTATATATTTTATTCTATGTTACGCAATTTTGCAAGGCGTGATTTTGATACAAATTTGTGGATTTGTACAAAAAATCTTGTATAAAGATTACAAATAACCGATATTTCGCAGAATCTTGCCGACCTGGATTGCAAAATCATAATAAAAAGCCTATAATAAACATAACGAATATTGAATGATTGAAAGGGTGTATCATGATGCCTATGTACTCTGCAATGAGCAGGGAGGGCCTGGAACGGGAATACGAAAAGGAAAAGGCCCATTATGAATATTGTTGCAGTCAAAATCTGTCGCTGAATATGGCTCGTGGCAAGCCTGCAGCTTCGCAGCTTGACTTGGTCAGCGATATGCTGGAAACGGTCACCGATGCCTCCGATTGCATCGTAGATGGCGTGGATGTGCGTAATTACGGCGAATTGGCCGGCATCCGTTGTGCCAGAGAATATTGGGCGGATGTGCTGGGTTGTAAGCCGGAGCAGACTTTTGTGGGATCTGTTTCCAGCCTCAATTTAATGTTTGATATTATCTCCAGAGCCTATACCCATGGTCTTTTGCACAGTCCCAGACCTTGGTGCAAGGAAGAAAAGATCAAATTCCTTTGCCCCAGTCCCGGATATGACCGTCATTTCCGTGTAACCGAGTTTTTTGGTGCAGAGCTGATCACGGTGGATATGACATCGGATGGCCCGGATATGGATCAGGTGGAAGCGTATGTAAAAGATCCCCAGGTTAAGGGTATTTGGTGTGTTCCCAAATATTCCAATCCCGATGGAATTATTTATTCCGAGGAAACCCTGGCACGGTTTGCAAACCTGAAGCCTGCGGCTCCGGATTTTGCCATTATGTGGGATAATGCCTACTGTGTCCATGAGTTCCGTGGAGAGTATGTGGAATTTCCGGATATGATCGCCTTGTGTGAGCAGGCAGGCAATGGGGATATGGTGTATGAATTTGCATCCACCTCTAAGATCACCTTTGCCGGCAGTGGTATTTCTGTCATGGCAGCATCTGAGGCAAATATTGCCTATTTTACCAAGTTGTTTGCCGTGCAGATGATCTCCAACGATAAGGTAAATCAGCTTCGCCATGTCCGGTATTTGAAGGATAAGGCCCACACTTTGGAAATCATGCAAAAACATGCATCCATTATGGCACCGAAGTTCCGTGTGGTTTCTGAGGCACTGCACAGAATGATCCTGCCCCGTGGCTTTGCCCGTTGGAACGAACCGAAGGGTGGCTATTTTGTCAGCCTGCACACCATGCCCGGTACAGCAAAACGGGCTTTGGAGCTTTGTAAGAAAGCCGGTGTGGAAATGACACCTGCCGGTGCTACCTATCCCTATGGCAACGATCCTAAGGATGCCAATATCCGAATCGCTCCCAGCCTGCCTCCTGTGGAGGAACTGGAGAAGGCGATGGATGTATTTTGTACCTGCCTGAAACTGGCGGCACTGGAAAAGCTGTTGGTACTGTAATTTGGAAAGGGGGTTCAGCCATGGCAGATCCGAAACAACTGTATTATGATAAACGGGGCGAAATTCTGGTAAAGAATTTAAAAAGCCGTCATTTTGAAGCCTACTATTGCCCGGATAAGGCGTCTGCCCTGAAAAAAGCCTTGGAACTGATCCCGGAAAATGGGACGGTTGGTTGGGGCGGTGCTATGTCGGCACAGCAGATCGGCCTGATCGATGCAGTGAATAACGGTAACTATCATACCATTGACCGTATGTGTGCCGAAAGTATCGATGAAAGACGGGAGCTGGAAAAGCAGTGCCTTTTCAGTGATGTATTTCTCACCGGTGCAAACGGCCTGAGTATGGATGGTCAAATGGTGAACATCGATGGCAACGGAAACCGGGTAGCTGCGATCATTTACGGACCTAAGACCGTTTTGGTTATTGCCGGTATGAATAAAGTCTGCCAGACGGTGGAAGATGCTGTGGTACGGGCAAGAAATGTTGCTGCACCTGCCAATCAGCAGAGATTTCAGTTGAATAACCCTTGTACAGTTACGGGATGTTGTGCCGATTGTAAGAGCGAAGAATCTATCTGCAATCAAATCGTGATCACCCGGCATTGTCGTCCTGCCGGACGAATCAAGTTCATTATTGTCGGAGAAGATTTAGGATTATAAGGACATCTCTGAAAATAAAAGCCGCCCAATCGGGCGGCTTTTTGTCTTTTTAGAAGCATTTTTGGTGCCGTTCTTTGCGGCAGGCTTCCTTTCTTGCACAGTGATAGCAAACCTCGGTATCGGGATTTGCAATTCCTGCAAAGAATTTTTGAATATTGTCGACGGTGGTGTGGGCAATATTATCCAGTGCCTCCTTTGTCAGGTAAGCCTGGTGAGATGTTACGATCACATTGGGCATGGCGATGAGCCGGACCAGCGTATCATCCTGGATCACATGACCGGAGAAGTCCTCATAGAACAGATCGCCTTCTTCTTCGTAAACATCCAATCCTGCACCGTAGATCTTTCCGCTTTTGATACCACCGATCAATGCTTCCGTATCGATCAAACCGCCACGGGAGGTGTTGATAATCACAGCACCGTCTTTCATCATGGCGATGGATTCTTCGTTGATCAAATGGTGGGTGTCTTCCGTCAGGGGGCAGTGCAGAGAGATCACATCGGATTGAGAGAAAAGTTCCGGAAGGTCAACATAGGTAAGTCCCAGCTCCGGGTTGGGGAATTTATCGTAGGCCAAAACATGCATGCCGAAGCCTTTACAAATATTGGAGAAGATCTTGCCGATTTTGCCGGTGCCGATAATACCCACGGTTTTTCCGTATAGATCGAATCCGGTCAGGCCGGAAAGGCTGAAATTAAAATCTCTTGTACGGGTATAGGCACGGGGGATATGACGGTTCAGGCTTAAAAGCAGTGCCATGGCGTGTTCTGCAACTGCGTAGGGGGAGTAGGCAGGTACACGGAATACATGGATCTTTCCAAAGCAGGCTCTGGTATCCACATTGTTAAAACCGGCACATCGCAAAGCGATCATCCGAACCCCTTGCTTATAGAGTTGATCCACAACGGCCTTATTCACAATATCGTTTACAAATACACAGACACAATCAAAGCCCGTGGCAAGGGATACGGTATCTTCGTTCAGCCGGGTTTCGAAATATTTGACATTTATATCCGTACCGGCAAGATAACGGTCAAATCCGATCTTATCGTAGGGTTTTGCGTCAAAAAAAGCTACATTCATATTCCATTCACTCCTTGTGTTTTCTTTCGATATGATTATATCGAATAGCTTTTAGAAAATCAATACACAATCCGTACAAATATACCGATATAAATATATCGGATTTTATCGGATTCGTCAAAGCAGTTGCATATATGATAAAACTATGCTATATTACGAAGGAAAGAGGTGCGTGACAGATATGGAAACGATCCGTAAATTATATGAAAAACATAGAGAAATTATTTTGTATTTGGTCTTTGGCGTACTGACGACACTGGTAAACTGGGTCGTGTTTTTCCCGCTGTATAATTTTACTTTTCTATCGGCCTACGGTACTTTGTGCAATGCCATAGCTTGGGTTGCATCTGTTGCATTTGCCTTTTTGACCAATAAGCCAATTGTGTTTGAAAGCCGGGACTGGTCCCGGAAGGTGGTCATACCGGAATTAACCAAATTTGTCGGTTGCAGAATCTTCTCTTTTGCGGTGGAGTCTTTGTTCATATTGGTGACCATTGATATACTGCATTGGAATGGAAACCTGATGAAGATCCTGATTTCTGTTGTTGTGGTTTTGATCAATTATATCGGAAGCAAACTGCTTTTCAGAAAAAAGTAAATATAGGATCGCCTTCGATTGGTCGGTTTGTCCCTATGGTACACCGGCCTTTTTGGGGGCGATTTTTTATGGAATTTTCTATGTATGTTTCCTGAATCTGAATGTATGAAAAATGAAATATCCTCTTGAATATTCATATATTCTGTGTTATTATTCATTTTGACGGTGCAGTATCCTAGTCAGAATGACCGATTCCCAGGTAGGGCCTAAAAATCCTATGAAGGGCATATCGATGAAGTCCGTGGTGCCTGCTTTTTACGCCCAGTTTAGGGTGGGTGCTGGGGGTTAAGGATCCCGGGCGCACTCCAATGGCATGGAGTATCCGACCCGGCTTCCGTGGAGACCTGGTGTTGTGCGACGCTGGCCAAAACCTGATATGATCAGGACCCGGTGCGTACGAGCCTGGTAAGAACCTGCAATGCGGTGCGCAGAATCACGTGCTGTGTGCAGTGTAGCCTGCCTTGAGTGAATATGCGGGGAAAGGGGATTATGCTGAAAGAAGCAGTGTACAGGCTCCTTTCTGCTATCGCTCCTGGAAACCATATTTGCAAAAGAGGCTAAGAATCGGAACATTTTGCAGTGGAAAACACCTAGGCTGTCGTAAATGGGCAGGCAGGGGATTACAGTACGGACTAAGTGGCAATCGGGTATTCATTTTTTTGGCAACACTTGAACGGATGGATCAAACGGAAACGGCCTGCACGGCAACGGCGGGTTCTGTCCGGGGAAAACCAACCCGACCTAAGCCGTAAGATTTATCCTGCCTGCTACCGTTATTACATGAAAAAAGGAGATAGACATCGTGTCTAAGTCCGATCCTGCTGCCCTAAAAAAAGAGCGTAGCAAGACGATCCGTTGGGTCGTCACCATTTTTATCGTTACCATTTTAATTTCCGGCATTATATCCTATGCCTCCAGCGAGCTGATGCAGATCAGCACCACCGCGGTTGCCTTTGTGATATTGCTGGTGATCGTATTGATCGGTATTTTATTTGATATTATTGGCGTTGCGGTAACTTCTGCAGATGAAAAACCCTTTCATTCCATGGCGTCAAGAAAAGTACCCGGAGCCCATGAAGCGATCAAACTTCTGCGGAATGCAGAGCGGGTCAGTTCTATATGTAATGATGTGATCGGTGATATATGCGGTGTTGTGTCCGGTTCGGCAGCTGCAACCATTGCCGCCAATATCATTTCCGGATTTTCCGGAACCTGGTCGGAAATGGTCATGCTGTTAATGTCGGCGCTGGTTGCCGGTGTGACCGTAGGCGGAAAGGCGATCGGCAAAACATTTGCCATCGGTTCCTGCGTGAAGATCGTTTCCTTTGTAGGCAGAATCATTTGGTTTTTCCAAAATTTGCCTATTTTTTCCAAGAAAAAGAGAAAATAAAAGTTAGGGTTGTGTTGTTATGGCGGTATTAGAGAATATCCGAAACCACCGTGATTTGGAACAACTGAATATAGAACAGCGTGCCGAGCTTTGTAAGGAAATTCGGCAATTTTTGATTTCCGGTATTTCTCAAACCGGAGGTCATTTGGCATCCAATTTAGGTGTGGTGGAATTGACTGTTGCCATCGAAACGGTTTTTGACACCGCCCGTGACCGTCTGGTATTCGATGTGGGGCATCAGTCTTATGTCCATAAGCTGCTCACCGGTCGCCGGGCGGATTTTGGCACTTTGCGTCAGTTTGGCGGTATGGCTGGTTTTCCGAAACCCTCGGAAAGTCCCTGCGATGCCTTTGTGGCAGGCCATGCATCAAGTTCCGTTTCCATCGCTTTGGGCATGGCTCGTGCCAGAACTGCCCAAAAGCAGGATTACCATGTGATTGCCCTGATGGGTGACGGTGCCGTCACCGGCGGTATGGCATACGAAGGGCTGAACGATGCATCTGTCAGCGGAGAACCTATGATCGTGATCCTCAATGATAATGCCATGTCCATTGACCACAATGTGGGCGGTATGGCCTATCATTTGCGTAATTTACGGACAAAGCCAAAATATTTGGGAATCAAAGCCAAATATAAAAGAATGTTGGATAAATTACCGGGTGGTTCGTTCTTGTTCCGCTCCTCCCGTGCGGTCAAAAACTGGGTTCGTCGTATGCTGATTCCCTCTACCATTTTTGAAAGCATGGGCTTTACCTATTTAGGACCGGTGGATGGACACGATACAGAGCTTTTGATCGAGCTTTTACAAAATGCCAAGGCTATGAATGAACCCGTGGTTTTGCATGTTTTGACCCATAAGGGTCATGGCTATAAGCCTGCGGAGGAAAACCCCAGAAAATTCCACGGTGTGGGCAAATTCGACCCGGAAACCGGTGCGACCCCGGAATCCTCCGCCATCACTTTCTCCGAAACCTTTGGTAAGACCATGATGGAGCTTGCTGCCCAAAGGGAAGATATTTGTGCCATCACAGCGGCTATGCCCGGCGGTACGGGACTATTGGATTTTATGACAGCCTATCCAAAGAGGCTGTATGATGTGGGTATTGCGGAAGAACACGCCGTATCCATGGCCGGCGGTCTTGCCAAGCAAGGGATGATCCCGGTGGTAGCGGTGTATTCCACTTTTTTGCAGCGAAGCTATGATATGATCTTGCAGGATATTTGTATGCAAAATCTCCATGTGATCTTTGCGGTGGACCGTGCAGGTCTTGTGGGAGAAGATGGAGAGACCCATCACGGTGTTTTTGATGTGGGATTCCTTCGTCAGGCACCGAATATGAAGCTTCTTTGCCCGGGCAATTGTGAGGAACTTTCTCAAATGCTCCGCTGGGCAGTGGAAGAATGTGACGGTCCGGTTGCCATTCGGTATCCCCGTGGCGGCGATCGCGGACAATATCCTGCCCAGTGGCATGGGGAGAAACGTTCGGTTACAGTCCACCGTCAGGGTCAGGATGTGACCCTGATCACCTATGGCACTATGGTTTCCAATGCTTTGGAAGCAGCAGAAATTCTACAAACGCAGGGCATTTCTGCCACAGTTTTGCGGCTCATGGCCGTAACGCCCATTCCCGTGGAGGAGATTGCCGGATTCCTGCCTGAAAACGGTACGGTTGTGATCCTGGAGGAAGCATGCACCGGCAGTGGAATCGGGGAAAGTTTGGCCTGCGGAATTTATGCCCAATATCCCGGAAGTAAGATTTACAGACTGGATCTGGGACATCGTTATGTTACACATGGCAGTCTTTCTGCCCTTTATAGTCATTATGGCTTAGATGGCAAATCTATTGCAAAATATGTTACGGAGGTGCGTTCCCGTGAAAATTAAAAAAAGACTGGATGTACTTCTGGTAGAGCAGGGGTACGCGGATACCCGTACGAAGGCACAAGCCATCATTATGAGCGGCAATGTGTATGTGGAAGGGCAGAAGGCAGACAAGCCCGGTGTTTCCTATGAAGAATCCGTAGCCATTGAAGTGCGTGGGGCAACTTGTCCCTATGTGAGCCGTGGCGGTTTAAAACTGGAAAAGGCGTTGCGTGACTTTGGCGTAAAGCCGGAGGGATATGTTTGCAGTGATTCCGGTGCATCCACCGGTGGCTTTACGGATTGTTTGCTTCAGCAAGGTGCGAAAAAGGTTTTTGCCATCGATGTGGGCTACGGTCAGTTGGACTGGAAGATTCGCTCCGATCCCCGTGTAGTGGTGATGGAGCGAACCAATGTGCGGTATGTAACGCCGGAACAATTGGGAGAGCCTTTGGATCTTTCTGTCATCGATGTCAGCTTTATTTCTCTGAAAATTGTATTGCCGGTGATTAAAACCTTCCTCAAGCCCACATCCGGTCAGGTGCTTTGCCTGATCAAGCCTCAGTTTGAGGCAGGAAAAGATAAGGTGGGAAAAAAAGGTGTGGTTCGGGATCCTGCGGTCCATCGGGAAGTATTGGATGATTTTGTAGCACTGACAAAAGAGGTTGGATTTACCATTTTGGGTCTTACATTTTCTCCCGTAAAAGGTCCTGAGGGGAATATTGAATTTTTGGCACATTTGACATTAGCTGAAACCCAGGGCATTATACCGGATACCGCGCAGGTGGTAGACAATGCACATCAGGCATTAAAGGGGTGATATGCGTGAAGAAAGTGATTTTGACACCCAATCCTTATCGGGATAGAAATTTCCAGACTGTTCGTGAGGCCTACCGTATTTTGCATGATGCCGGTGTGGATGTTAAGGTTTGTCTGCCCTTTGAGGTGGAACGCACCTATGAGCTTCCGAAAGATATTCGCTTTTCCCGGTTGGATCGGGAATTGCCCACTGCCACGATGGTGATCTGCTTTGGCGGTGACGGTACAATTTTGCACATGGCAAAGGCTGCGACAAGAGCCGGTGTTCCCGTTTTGGGTGTGAATATCGGTACTATGGGATTTATGGCTGAGCTGGAATCTACGGAACTGCAGGAACTTTCCAGAATCGCCACGGGAGATTATGTCATTGACCAGCGGATGATGCTGGATGTGACGGTGCATCGTGACCGGGATATTATTTTCCATGATATTTGTTTGAATGATGCCGCCATTACCAAAGGGGCGGTTGCCCGGATCGTCCACCTGAAGGTGGAGTGTGACGGTGTTCAGGCTTTGGAATGTGGTGGCGATGGTGTGATCATTGCTACACCTACCGGCTCTACGGCATACAGCCTTTCTGCCGGCGGTCCTATTGTAGAGCCTGAGGCCAATTCTATTTTGATTACCCCGGTCTGCGCCCATGATTTCGGCAGTCGTGCCATTGTGGCATCGGAAAAACGGGTCATTACTGTGGGTCTTACCCACAATGCCCGCCGTAACGCCTTTGTGTCTGTTGATGGCGGTAAGGCCACCAAGATCAATATGGGCGATGTGATCACGGTTCGAAAATCCCAATATACCACGAAATTGGTTCGCCTGAAAAACAGAAGTTTTTACGATGTTGTAAACATGAAATTTAAAAATAATTGAGGAATCATGTATGAAAAGTCAAAGACAAGCAAAAATTCTGGAGATCATTTCCACCAGAAATGTGGAAACCCAGGAGCAGCTTTTGGAGGCTCTCCAGGATGCCGGATTTCGCGGCACGCAGGCTACGATCTCCCGGGATATTAAAGAATTACGGATCGTCAAGGAACTGACGAACTTAGGTACATATCGCTATTCTGCCGCGGTTAGTGAGATCGACAGCAGTTTTACCAATCGGCTCAATACCATTTTCCGTGAGTGTGTGGTCAGCTTTGACTATGCACAAAATATCATCGTCATCCGCACACTGCCGGGTCTGGCATCTGCCGCCGGTTCTGCCATTGATGCCATGAATATGAGCTCTGTGGTAGGCACATTGGCCGGTGACGATACGGTTATGGTTGTGATGCGGGATAACAACGCCGCAGCTTTATTCTGCGGAGAAATCAAGAATCTGATCAGCTGATTTTTAGGGAGGTATGAGTTGTGCTCAGTGTTCTGCATATTGAGAATAACGCGGTTATTGAGTGCGCGGATATCTCATTTCATAAAGGCTTCAACATCCTGACCGGTGAGACCGGTGCAGGTAAGTCCATCGTGATCGATGGCATCAGTGCCATTTTGGGTGAACGGGCATATCGGGATATGATCCGAACCGGAGCGGAGAAGGCCTCTGTTCGTGCGGTTTTTACGGATGTTCCGGAACTTTCCTGGTTTGGAGAAAATGGCGTGGAGCATGATCCGGAAACCGTGATCCTGCGTGAAATATTCTTAGATGGCAGAAATGTATGCCGTGTAAACGGCACATTGGTGAATGTGACTGCTTTGCGAAAGTTAGGATTGCAGCTGATCAATATTCACGGTCAGCATGATTCTGCCGCTTTATTTGATGAAGCCAATCATTTACAGTACTTAGACGATTATGCCGCCAACGGCAACCTGAAAGAGGCCTATCTGCAACAATATGATGCCCTTTCCCAATTGGAACGGGAAATCTCCAGTATGTCCATGGACGAGGGGGAGAAACTTCGCCGCATGGAAACATTGCAGTATCAAATTGAGGAAATTTCCAAAGCCAATTTGCAGATCGGGGAAGACGAGCAGTTGGAGCAGCGGCGTAAGCTGTTGCAAAATGCGGAGAAGATCAGTGACGGCATGAATACCGCCGTAGAATGTCTGTGTGGCGGTGAGGAAACCGATGGTGCGGCCTCCTTGTTACAGCAGGCACAACGGGAACTATCTAAACTGGCCCGATATACGGAGGCATTTTCTTCCATCCAGGAGAAAATTACCGATCTGATGTATCAGGTTGCAGATTGTGCCGAGGAGGTTCGGGATGAACGGGATGCCCTTTCTTATTCTGCCGATGAATTGGAGCAGATCGAATCCCGTTTGGATGTGATCCACCGTTTGCGTCGGAAATACGGTTCCGACTGTGAGGAGATCTTAAACTATTTGGAAAATGCCAAACAAGAATTGGACCAGATCACCTTTGCCGATGACCATATAGAACGGCTGAAGGCAAAGTGTGAGAAAGTAAAACAGCAAGCACAGAAAGCCGCTATGGAGTTGCGGGAAAACCGCAAGCAGACTGCACAGCGGTTATCGGAAAAGATCCTTGCGGAGCTGAGCCAGTTGGATATGCCCAAGGTTCAGTTCTCTTGCGAATTTACGGAAACGGAATTGACCGCAAATGGTTTCGATCAGGTTGCGTTTTATATGTCAGCCAACGCCGGTGAAGCTTTAAAGCCTATGAGCAAGGTAGCCTCCGGTGGTGAGCTTGCCCGAATCATGCTGGCCATGAAAAATGTACTGGCTGAGCAGGATAAGGTGCAAACTTTGATATTCGACGAAGTGGATACCGGTGTTTCCGGCAGAGCCGCCCAGAAAGTGGCGGAGAAACTGTCTGCCGTTGCCAAAAGCAAGCAGGTTTTGTGCGTTACCCACCTTCCGCAACTGGCGGCAATGGGAGATACCCATTTGCTGATCGCAAAAGAGGAACGACAGGGGAGGACCTATACCTCTGTGACACCTTTGGATCTGGAGGGTCGGAAACGGGAACTTGCCCGGATCATCGGCGGTGCGAATATTACAGAAACTACCCTGAAAAGTGCAGAAGAAATGCTCAAATATGGGTCTTAGATCTCATGAGGAGTAGAATATGATAGAAAATCCCATAGATGTTTTAAAAAACTTGCC
>JAZRRA010000105.1:0-1774 GCA_045650305.1 Faecousia sp. | reverse complement strand
GTAGGGCTGACCATTGCAGGCAGAAGGGGAGAGCCGGGCAGATTCCAAAATGGCTGCGATTTTTTCTTCCTCTACGGGCTTTGCGGCATCGTAACTGCGGCAGGACTGGCGGGTTTGGGCGATTTCATAAAAGTTCATAATATCGTCTCCTTACAAATAGATTTTAAACAGAATGGGTTTGTTTCCGGAAGATTCGCTCATTTCGGAAATCCCGGGGCGTTTTTCCGAAAACCTGGAGGAACTGCTTGGTGAAGTAGCTGATGGTGTTGAATCCAACAATGGCAGAGATCTGCTTGATTTGCAAGCCGGTATGCTTCAAAAAGCTGGCGGCCTGCAGACAGCGTTCCCGGTTGAGAAAGCTGATGAAGGTCATACCCATTTCCTGGCTGAATTGGTGGGATAAATAGTCCGGATGAACGGAAAGCTCTTTCGCAGTGTCCTTTACCGTCAGATTGGCGTGAAGGTTGTTCTTGATATAGATCACCGCCTGATGGGTAAGACCGCTGAGATTCTGGTAGGATTGCTCCTGCACCAAACGACAGTATTGCTCAATGATATAGGTGCTGAACTGGACGGCAGTTTCCGCCGAATTCAGCCGTTCGATTTGCAAACCGATCTCGTTGGATAAATGGTCCAGTTCATAGGGATGAATACCCGTACCTTCCAGGGAATGGCGGAGCTGTGTATTTAATATAATACATTGGTTTTGCATGTTACGCAAGGGGTTTTGATTGCGTACGATGGTTTCGTACTTTGCCCCCTTGTTTTGCAGCGTTTGCAGGGCCAGAGAAAGGTTACCCAGTTTTACTGCCTCTGTAAGCATGATGCTGGTTTCATACCGGGTTTCAACCTGTCGGATATGGTCGATATTTTTGGGTTGTGCCATATCTGACAGCAGAGATATGGGATCGATACGCTCAGATGCTTCCATCTTTTTTACGGGAACGGGCAGGGAAAGACCGCAGATATGACGAAGCAGGATATCCATAAGGCCATACAGATCGGAGGTACGCATCGTCGGTAACTGACTGGCTACCTCCACAAACTTGGCCATTGTTTTTTGTGGGATACCCTGTTGCTGTAAATAGGCAAGCAAATTATGGGCAGTGTAGGCTTCGGTGGTCACGGGCCCGATGAACAGGATCTTTCCGATGGTTTTGGCGGAATAGATCAGTGCGGCGATGCCGGGGAAGGGGGTGAATTCGTAAATATAGTCAGAATCAAATGCACAGATCTGTGTAACCGCTCCGTGATTGCCCAGATTTGCACCCAGGCGTTCAGAGACATTTTCTGTGAGGAATGTGCGTACTTCCGGCTCTGAATTGGGCATGAAATACACATCTGCACCGGAAAATAAGGCAGTAATTTCCTGTATCATTTTCACTTTTTCCAACATATGGTGACTCCTTGTAAAGTACATCAGTTTTGTTGCATTATATCACAGACATGTTGTTTCTTCAACCCCTTTCTTTTGGTAAAATGACTGCGTAAATATGGATTTCAAAAGGAAATCTTATGTAATAACACAAAGGAGGCATTTCTTGTGAAAATCAAAAACGAAACAAGACCCTTTGGTATTCGCGATAGTCTTGCGTATGCAGCCGGTGACCTTGGCTGTAACATGAGCTTTGCACTGAAGGGCACAATGGCACTGTTCTGGACCCAGGTTATGGGTATGAGTGCCTATTACTCTTTGCTGCTGGTTATCGTGCAGGTTTGGGACGCCATCAACGATCCGCTGATCGGCTCCATGATCGACGCTGACAAGCGCAAG
>JAZRRA010000104.1:0-16645 GCA_045650305.1 Faecousia sp. | reverse complement strand
CCTCCCCTACAATTTAAATTTATTAGTATGGTAAATTTATGTTTATAGCAGGGAGTTTCCATGTTCAATTATAAATTTGTCTTATCCTGGGGGGCAGATGTTGTAAAAAGTCTGGGAGTATGGTATACTGTGGACACATTTCCCATTTTGATTTGGAGGTATTTGCAATGCATGGTCAATGGAAGGATCTGGCAAAATGGATTTTTGTAAAGTATCCAACACAGCAGATCGAAGATAAATATTATGACTATCGAAGCACCTTTACCCTGGAATCGGAGGAATCGGTTTGGTTTTATATCAGCGCACACAGCAATTATGCTCTTTGGATCAACGGACAGTTTGTAGACTGTGGTCAATTCCCGGATTATGAATGGCGGCAGATGTATGACACCCTGGATATTACCCCCTATGTCCGAGCCGGAGAGAACATAATCGAGATCACCCAGTATGTGGCCGGTAAGGCATTTTCCACCGGACGGCCTGCCATCCCCGGCGTGATTTTTGCCGCTGCTACGGAAAACAGCATTTTGAAGGTCAGCGATGAAACGGTCCTTTCCGGTCATAACTGTCGCTATGCCTCCCTGAAAGAGGAAATTTCCGGTCAGTGCGGTTATAACTGTGCTTATGATGCCACCGGTCCGGAAACCCAGTGGGAAACCAGCGTCCCGGCACAGAAGGAGAAAAACCTGATTGCACGCCCCATTGAAAAGCTGGTGATCGGGGATCTTAAGATGGGTAAGCTGAAGACCCAGGGCGTATTTTTGGAAAATGACAGCGCCGATGTGAAGAGTCGTCGTATGCAAACAGCCTACCTTTCCACGATGCTGCGGCAGGATCTGATCGCAGGAAACCAGGTAATCAGTTGTTGGTCCGGCGAAAAGCTGGAAGATCAGGATCTTGCATGGCAGATTCCGGAGGGGAGAAAGGCAGACGGTGCATATTTCCTCTTTGACCTTGGTAACGAATATGCCGGCTTGGTGGAATTGGAACTGGAAACGGAAGAACCGGTAGAGGTTTTGATCGGTTACGGTGAGCATATTCATGATCTGCGTGTACGCAGCAATATCCACAACCGCCATTTCTGCTTTGCGTTCCGGGCAAAGGCAGGCAAAAACCGCTTCTTCCACCCCTTGCAAAGAATTGCAGGTCGTTATCTTCAGGTACATATTTGCGGACAAAAGGGTGTTTTGCATTATGTAGGTCTGCGTCCTACCGACTATCCGCTGAACAAACTGCCTGCTCCCGTTACCGATGGGTTGCATAAGTGGATCTGGGATGTGGGTTGCAGAACCCTGGAACTGTGTATGCATGAGCATTATGAGGATTGTCCCTGGCGTGAACAGTCCTTGTATACCATGGACAGCCGCATCCAAATGCTCTGCGGCTACTATGCCTTCGGAGAGTACCGATTCCCCCGGGAATCTCTGCGTACCATTATGGAGTCCCTGCGGCCTGACGGACTGCTGGAACTGTGTGCCCCCGGCCTTGTTTGCTTGAATATACCCGGCTATACCGCCATCTTCCCCAGACAGATTTTGGAATACACAGAATATTCCAAAGATCTGACTTTGGCGGAGGAATGTTGGGACGGCCTTACCACCATTGTGGAGAAATTCCTGGCTCGCGTGGATAAAAATGGACTGTTTGCCGGCCATCAGGGTTCGGAATACTGGCATTTCTATGAATGGCGTCCCGGTATGCATACCTTGGGTATTACAGAGCCCGGGTTCTATGAAGCACCCATGCAGGCATTGGTTGCAGACAGCTTCCGCTGTTACAGCAAGTTAGGGGAAGTTCTGGGCAAGGATGGCAGTGCCTATGCATTGGCTGCAGATACCCTCCTTCAAAATGCCCATAAAAAATTCTTCGATGAAAAGACCGGCGCATATAAAACACGACCGGATGATGCTGCACCCACCCATGAACTGACCCAGTCTTTGATGCTGTGGGTCGGTGGTGTGCCGGATGCACATAAAAAGTCTGTGGAGCAGGCGATCCTCAGCGAAAAGCTGATTCGGACATCTGCCAGCATGACGGCCTTTACCTATGATGCATTACTGCAAAATCCTGACAATCAGGAGTATGTGCTCAAGCAAATCGAGGAGGTATGGAGCAAAATGCTCTGTGACGGGGCACAGACATTTTGGGAAACAGAGGACGGAGAGGCGGATTTTGACCGCTCCGGCAGTTTGTGCCATGGTTGGTCTGCCGCACCGATCTATATCTTCGGAAAATACGGCTTAGGTAAATAATGAAAACGGCTTGTTGCAAAACTGCAACAAGCCGTTTTTTAGCTTTCTTCTTCCGGGATAGAGAGCGATGTTTGCAGGATGCAACCGGAATCAAATTCCACAATACTGCCGTATCGCTGTAAAATGCCGGTTACCGTGATCTCGTCGCCGATCCTGATAGCTTCTGTGCCGTCCCCCACAAGTCCGTAGCAGCGGACAGAGCGGTTTCCGGCTGAGGGGACTTTCATAATCAGGGTGATATTTTGATAATCTTCGCTCCATGCCTTGTCAACAGATGTGACGATTCCCGTCAGGGTGGCATAGTAGGGAAGCTGTTGCCGTGCCGGCAGATTATAGGCTTCGTCCAAAATCTCAGCCATATCCCGTGCCTTGGGGAGAATATACTCCCAGCTGCAGGAAACACGGATGCCGTCAGCATTCACCACGGAGGCGGTCAGATGATAGGGGGTGTCCTCCTGACAAAGCTCGTTAATGTCCACGATAACGGTTTCGTTGTTCTTTATGACCACAGTTACCAGTTCCGGGGGTACATCCACAGACCAGGTGATCAGGTCGTTAAGACCCTCTGTTGGCAGATAGGACAGTCGTTCGTAATCAATGGGCGTAGCGGTGCCGTCGGGCTCGTAAAGCTGCTTCAGGATGTCCAGAACCGGGCAGGTGGCCGGTTCGGTAGGCTCCGGCTCTGTGGGAGGTTCTGTTGGCACCTCAGTGGCTACCGGCTCCGTAGGTTCGGTGACCGGAGTGGTTTGGATGGCATCTGTTGGTTGAGGAGAGGAGGTAGGGACGATGGCGGCAGTTTCACAGCCGGACAAAACGATTCCAAACAACAGGAACAAAGAAAAGAGGGCTTTTCTTGTCATATCACCATACCTCCCGAAAATACTTATTTCAAAAGACCTTTTGCTCTTTTAAGCAGTGCTATGAAACCGGAACGGTTGCATATTAAGGAAAGAATACAAGCCACGATGCCGTTTACGAAAACCAGCAAAATGCCGTAAAGCAGGAATGTGAAATAATTGCTGACAGAACGGATCAGGTAAGATTCCAGCCAGCAAAGGGCAATGCCGGCAATCAGCAAAGGCAGCAGCAATCGCAGCAGAGAAAGCAGCTTATTGCGGAAAAATACCATATGGATATATCCCATTTCCAAAAATGCCAACAAAACGGCACAGAGCAAAATGGCGGCCAGCATACCGTATACACCCCAAAGAATACCGCCTGCGATCATGGATACCACCAGCACAATGCAGGAAATGACCTGGAAGTTTCGACTGATGCGGAACAGACCGGCCATATTCAGCAGATGTCCGCTGGGGATGTGGAGCATTTCCACAGTGGCGATGCAAACCATCATCAGGGCGATGGTGGGATTGTAGTAATTGGCATCGGTAAAACCGGCAGAATATAGGGCAATAAAGGGAAGAATCAAGACATAACAGGTGGTCAATGTAACAAAAACACCCAAAAATGCGATAAATTCGTACTGGGCAAAGACCGGCCATACCTCTTTGCGATCCCGTTCGGTGATCAATTGTCCCAAGCTGTGCCGGGGAGCATCGATCACACTGTGCAGAAGAGTTTTGAGCATTTGAAAGACCATGTTATATGCACCGTAAATGCTGGCGGTTACGGTATCGATGGCAATGGTGATAAACACCATAGGTGCGGCCTGATAAATGACACCGGTGATCTTTTGTGCCATTACATCTCCGGTACCCCGGATCAGGTCGGCTCTGGGTGTGGTTTTCAGGTTCAGGAAACGGTTGTGCTTTTTGACATAACCGGCGATCAGCAAGCTGTTGCACAGCGTAAATACCATGGTGATAAAGCGAACCATCCACATCTTGCCACCCAGCAGGATCATCACAATGTTTGCAATATGACCCAGGCCTACGGTTAAAATGGTGAAAAGGCTGATCATATATTCTTTTTGCTGTGTTTGCAAAAGAACACGGTAGGTGGTGGCGTAGTAAAGGTTAAAAGCCGCAGGCACAACGGTCATCACCACAAGGGTGAAAATAAACTCCCAGGACAGATCGCTTTGTGCCACAAAGCCGTAGATCACGGCGACAATCAGACCTGCTGCGAGGAATAGCAATCCGGCCTTGCGGAATTTATGCCGCGTTGCGGATAGAATACCGTTTACTGTGTTGGTATCTTGTGCTGTCAGGGGTGCAAACAGTGCCACATTGGAGGCGACGGTAAAACCGCCTTCCAGGATCAGCAGGATATTTACGATTTGATTGACGGTAGAATTCAGGCCGTTAAAATCAGAACCGAAGTGGGAGGTGACAAAGTTTGTGACCACAATGCCAAGCAAGCCATTGACCAAAGTTAGGCCAATGGCTGTCAAGGCATTGAAAAAGCTCATTCTGTTTCTGGACATATTGTATCCTCTGTTTCAGGTAAGGTGTCCAATGGCGGCGTGGAATCGATGGGGGCAGGTTTGCAAAGGAGCCATAAGACAATGAGTGAGATAAAGCCGAAAAGGTTATCAGCAGACTGGGCAACCTGGTTGTTGCAGGGTATGAAGATGATCATGAGGATAAAGAAGAAAATGCTGCCCCGTGCGAAGGGATTTTTGGTTGCAATCGCATCTTTAAACATCATGCCGAACAGCATACCGATCAGTGCCATGACCAAAATGACACCGTAGAAGGAAACATCATTCGCCAGCCAGGTATAGATGGAGTGCCAGCGAACATCGCTGTCCCATCCGTAGGGCTCTAATTTGACCTGGTAGGTGAATTGGTCAATATCATAGATGTTGCCCGAAATCAAATTCACCAGGAACATACTGTTACCCACACCAAACATGGGTGTCCAGTCTAAGGTCAGAGCCTGGGACATACCGTAGTAACCCTGGGTCAAATAGCTGGAGCCACTGATCCAAAGCTTCATGAGTTTGCCGGCTTCCTTTTTGGGTGTAGCATTGTTTTCCGAAGGATCGGTATCTTCCTCGGAGGGCAATTCTTCGTCGGAGCTATCAGGAGACAACCCGGCAATTTGATAATCGTCAATGTCGTATCCGTAATTGTTGGAGCGGCTTTGGATCATATAGCCAAAGTAGCAAGCCAGCAGAGTTACGCTGACGATCACAAAAGCCACAAGCTTCAGGATATTTTTATAGCCAATGGTTTTGGCATGCCAGACATCGAAGGTTTCCAGAATGACGGGCAGAAGAATCAGCAAAATCACATGAAGGAACTGGATATTGGTGCCAATGGAGATATAGTAGATGATCACCAAAGCCAGATATGCCACGGTTGCGATCTTGCCATAGATCTTCAACCTTTTGAAATACAGCATGGAAAGAATGATAATGGGGTTTTTCAGGAAGGACCATGCCAGATTGAAAACGGTAAATAGTGTTCCGCCCAATACATCCGGGCCGTCCAAAACATGCTGACGCATATAGTGCATATAGTAGCCGTAGCCGGGATTTTGCACACCCTTTGCCATTTCCCGCACAAGGCCAACAAAGTCCAGACTGGCAAATCCGTAATTACGGAAGACCAGGATCAAGTATACGAAGAAATTGACGATGGAAAGAATGGAAAGAATCAAGAGCAGCTTTTCCATGGTGTTTTCATTCCATTTGATACAGCGAAAACCCCAGCGGAAACGCTGTCCGAACAGATAGCCGCCAACCAACGCACTGATATACAGTGCGTTTAAGGTGTAAAACAGCCAAGGCATTTTTGTGGGCCAGTCGTAAGGACACAACACATAAATTACCAAAGTGGCAATTAAATATATAAGCGTTAAATAGATGGGGAAACGCAAAGGCAAATTGCCCTTTATCTTTTCTTTCATGGCTTCACCTGCTTTTTACTGGCAGCGTTCAAACATGCTGGTAATCATGTGGGTTATTTTGCTGCATTGAATTTTGGGATTTTTGTGTTCCAAAATAAAGGCACGGGACTTCTGTCCCAGGGACTGCCGGACATGGTCAGGCAGAGAACAAACTTGTAACAGTGTATTTTTCAGAGTTTCAATGGAGTTATCCGGCACATATTGCATATAGGCATCGTATTCTCTGGGGATACCGTCAAGCTGATAGCCGATCACGGGACGACCGGATGCCAAATACTCCATAGTTTTGGAGGGGAAGGAAAAACGGGTAAGACCGCCCACATTTTGCCGGGGGTTGATCAGCACGGTTGCCTCAGCCTGAAGCTGACGAACCCGGTCACCGCTGACATAGCCGTAGTAGCGGATGCCCGGACATTCTTTGGCAAGTTCGGTGATTTTCGGTGCTAAGCGACCGTTACCGCAGAGCCACAACTCATGGTCGGGATGATCTTTGTACAATTGTATGAAGGCTTCCAGCAAATTTTCCATGCCGTATGCAGGATTTAACTGACCGGAATAGAAAATAACCTTTTTATCCGTGGTGGGTTCAGCCAGGGGAGGCTGATGATTGTTAAAAATGCCTTCCACCACAGTGTAGGGCTTCTTCGTCACATCCACCACTTCTTTCATGGGCTCTGTGACGAATACATAACTGTCAAACATACGGATAAACCGCATTTTCAGTTTTGCCCAAAGCTTTGCCTTCCAAGTGACTTTACCACCGGTGCTGGCGGCTAAGACTTCTGTGGGGATGTCAGGCATGACAACGCAGGTGTTAAGGCCCGGAATCAGCCATTTGGCAAAGGAAATGGCGATGGCAATACCGAGCCGGATGTCGTATGTCAGGACGGTGACTTCCTCATCCTTTGCCGCCTTCGCAGCTTTGGAAATACCGGAAAAAGTGGTGATAGCACGGGAAATATGCTTCAAAACCGGCAGATTGATAAATCCGCAGTTAATGTCCTTAGCACCGTCTGTATGACACCAATATTGTTTTTTAAAGAAAATCTTAGGATATTTGGGATAAGAGGGGATCTGTACATTGTTGACCAATGTGACGGGGGAATCCAAATTCTCATCCAGTCCCAAAATGATATTACGATTTAAATTATGATCCGCAAGGCTCAGCGGAATTTTACTTTTGGAGGACAAATGGGCATAGTCATCCATATTGTAAATGGAACTGCAAAAAATATATTTCACTTTGCTGAACCTTCCTTTGATAGGCAATTTAAAAACAATTTTTTAAGGTGCCGTAATTTAGAAATCGCGGATCATCCGCTGAAACATCTCTGTCAAATCCCGATGGGGGATCCAACCCAGAGCTTTTAGTTTCGAAACATCCAAATTCATGTGCAGTACCGGGGCGTATCCCAGTTTTTCTGCATCAGTCAGTTCACAACGAACCTGAATTTCGCCATTTGTCAGTGTATTTGCAACCATGCAGGCCATTTCATAAATGGTGCAGTAGGTTTCATCATTGGCAATGTTGTAGGCTTGACCGGGCGTACCGGAAAGCAGAATGAAAAGCAAGGCCCTGACGGCATCGGCGGTATATACATAGCTGCGTTTGGTTTCGCCTTTGGTGTGCAGGACAATATCCCGCTTTTCCATGGCACAACGGGCAAACTCAGCAAAAACGCGGTTATCGTCTTGCTGGACACCGGGGCCGAAGGTTTGGGTCAGACGGGCAATGGTGGCAGGTACACCAAACTGGCTATGATAGCTGACACAAAGACTTTCGCAAAGCCGCTTACTTTCGGGGTAGCAATTGCGAACCTTGAGGGGATCAATAGAGCCGATACAAGATTCTGTAATAAGGTCGTCTGTTTGCGGTGTGCCGTAGACTTCCATGCTGGAAAGATATACAAATCCTTTTGCTTGCTTTTGGCTTGCCAGTTGCAGAACCTGCTCCGTACCCAAATAGGCGGTGGCAATGGTATCTACCGGCTGTTCAATAAAGCCTTTACTGGATGTCTGGCTGGCACAGTGCAAAATATAGTCGACTGCACCTTCGATGGAAAGGGGCTGCCGGGCATGCCAGGGCAGAAGTGTCAGGTTGGGACATTCGGCCAGTTGGGGGGCAAAAAACGCGGCGGCTTTTTCCATGTTCCGTACCGGTGCGATCACCCGGGGGGGATTGGAAACTGTTTGACCGTAAGATAGCAGGGTATTGACAAGGGTTCTGCCGATCAGTCCGGTAGCACCGGTGATCACCACGGTCTTTCCCTGCAATTGTTCCCAGGGGATATTGTGATCAGACAGCGTAATATGTAAATCTTCCTGCACAACTGCATTCAGGTTCCACATAGAAATGCTCCTTACAGACCAAAAATTTGAGAATTTTCCTTAGCTTCCAAAATAGCCCGGAAAATATAAAAATCGCTGGGGGTAGTAATCTTGATATTATCCCAACGGCAGGGAACGGTATAAAGCTCCATGCCATAATGCCGCATCATAGAGGCAGAATCGATAAAATCGTTGCGTCCCTGGCTTTGTGCCGTTTTGTGGGCGTTGTAAATGTCCCCCAGACGGAAGCTTTGCGGGGCTTTGGCGATGACAGCATGGGCACGGGGCGTGACGGAACAAATACGGCCTTCCGAATCGGTTTGTGCCGGAGTTTCGGTGGCCTCGGCGCAGGATACGGCAGAGCCATGTTCCAACACACTGTCAATATTGGCCTGAAGCAGGTCGGTGGTAATATTGGGGCGGACACCGTCGTGGATGAGAACTACCGTATCTTCGGGGCAATCCTGATATACAGCATCCAAACCGTTGAAAATGGAATCTTGTCCGGTAGTACCACCGGGGACGATCCATCGAACTTTTTGTATCAGGAATTTATTGCACAGCTTTTTCATGTATTGCAAATAATCCTTATGGCAGGAAATGCAGATCCCGTCGATTTCCGGACAATTTTCAAATACTTCCAAGGTGTGAATAATAATAGGTTTGCCGTGCAGTTCCAAAAACTGCTTGGGTGTGCCACCGGAATTCATCCGTTTTCCTACACCACCGGCAAAAATGATGGCTACATTCATAGTCATGCTCCTTTCGGATCAGTTACCATAGCCTTCCTTCCAATAGACATTGATCTCATGACGGGATACCCGTTGGGATTCGGGAGGAAGCTGCATATAGTCACCATACAGATTACTCAGATAATCATGGTAGTTTGCCATGGTATAGAACATACGACCTTCAAAGCTTTTCAGCACAGCAGGATCCATATCCGCTTTTTTTAGGGTCTCGTTCACACCGGCACGGCCACCAATGACGGCCACATACTCGCTCTTGTCGTAATCATAGCGGCTGCAGATCTTCTCGATCCAATTCAAATACCGCTTGGTACCGACCATGCGAATGAAGGGAATCGCAGGAGCAAGTCCGTATTGCAAAATAGTGACAAGTTTGGAACGGCGTTTGCCGCCGAATTTTGTCAGACAACTGATCATCAGATCTTGTGCGATCCGCATTTGCTTAAATTGTTTACCCCGTTTTTTTGGATCGGGATGGACGCCATCCAAACAGAAAATATCGATCCAGCAACCGATGGTGTAGGGAAGACGGAAATTATCAAAGGTCACCTCTGTTCGGTTGTCAAAAATACGGGTGATGGCAAAGGGGCAGTCCGGGTCAATTCTACGATTGTTCAGCTTGTAATGCTCCGTGAGATTTCCGTCTTTGCAAAGCTCCAGAAACTTCTCGTAGTCAGGACGGGGCATACAAAGGTCAATGTCGTCATCCCAGGGGATGAAACCCTGATGGCGAATCAAACCGATACCGGTGCCACCGCTGAGATAGTACCGCAGATTGTGTTCCTGACAAAAGTCATGGAATGCCTGCAGAATATTCAGCTCCACTTCCTGAAGTTGCTTCAGGGTTAAAGGTGTGTTACTCATATCAATATTTTCTCCAAACCATCTTATCCACTACACCGGTGTAGGACTGGATCAGCTTGACCACCTTGGTGGAAACATTTTCTTCCACATAGTCGGGGACGGGGATGCCGTAATCACCGGCAAGATTCATCTGCACGGCGGTATCAACAGCCTGCAGAAGGCTCTTTTCGTCAATGCCTGCCAGAACAAAGCAAGCCTTATCCAGTGCCTCGGGACGCTCTGTGGAGGTGCGGATGCACACAGCCGGGAAGGGGTGACCCACGCTGGTGAAGAAGCTGCTCTCTTCCGGCAGAGTACCGGAGTCGGAAACGCAGCAAAATGCGTTCATTTGCAAACAGTTATAGTCATGGAAGCCCAAAGGCTCATTCATGCGGACACGGGGATCCAGCTTGAAGCCGGTAGCTTCCAAACGCTTACGGGAACGGGGGTGGCAGGAGTAGAGAATGGGCATATCGTACTTTTCTGCCATTTTGTTAATGGCGGTAAACAGAGAAAGGAAGTTCTTTTCTGTGTCGATATTTTCCTCGCGGTGGGCAGAAAGGAGAATATACTTGCCCTTTTCTAAACCCAGACGGCTGTGGACATCGCTTTTTTCGATTTCAGCCAGGTTATTGTGCAGCACTTCTGCCATGGGAGAACCGGTGACATACACTCTCTCCTTGGGCAGACCGCACTCGTGCAGATACTTACGGGCATGCTCGGAGTATGCTAAATTCACATCGGAGATAATGTCCACGATGCGGCGGTTGGTTTCTTCCGGCAGACACTCGTCTTTACAACGGTTACCGGCTTCCATGTGGAAGATGGGAATGTGCAACCGCTTTGCGGCGATGGCAGACAAGCAGGAGTTGGTATCGCCCAAAATAAGGAGGGCATCGGGCTTGATCTGTGCCATCAGCTTATAGGAACAGTTGATGATGTTGCCAACGGTGGCACCCAGGTCATCGCCTACTGCGTCCATATAAACTTCCGGGTCCTGCAATTTCAGGTCGCGGAAAAACACGCCGTTCAGGTTATAGTCATAGTTCTGACCGGTGTGAGCCAAAATGCAGTCGAAATACTGACGGCTCTTATTGATGACGGCGGCCAGACGGATGATCTCGGGACGGGTGCCAACGATGATCAAAAGCTTCAGCTTGCCGTTATTTTGAAAGGAAATGTCGGAATAATCCAATCGAATATCCATTATTCTACCACCTCAAAGAAAGTATCGGGCTTATTAGGGTCAAACAACTCGTTGGCCCACATCAGGGTCACCATATCCTCGGTTTCGGAGAGATTGATGATATTGTGGGTGTAACCGGGAAGCATGTGAACCGCCTGGATCTTTTCGCCGGAAACATAATAATTGCGAACCTCGGAGTCGCCAATCTTCCGCATTTGGATCAGACCCTTGCCGGAAACCACAATGAAAAATTCCCATTTGGTGTGATGCCAGTGCTGACCCTTGGTAATGCCGGGCTTACTGATGTTCACACTGAACTGGCCGCAGTTGGCGGTTTTCAAAAGCTCGGTAAAGCTGCCTCTGGGGTCTACATTCATTTTTAGGACAAAAACAGCCTTATCTTCCGGCAGATAGGAAAGATAGGTGGAATACAGCTTTTTGGCAAAGCTGCCGGCAGGAATCTCTGGCATCAAAAGGGTTTCGGGCTGAGCCTTAAAGCTGTGCAGCAGCTCAACAATTTCGCCTAAGGTGACCTTGTGGCTGACGGGGGCGGCACAGTAGCGGCCGTTTTCTTGCAAAACCGTATCCACACCGGAAAATTCGCAGTGATGCTCTTTGCCTTCCAGGGCACAGAGCATTTCTTCCACCAAATCGTCGATATACAAAAGCTCCAATGCAATGGCAGGATCGTTTACAGTGATGGGGAGGTCATTTGCAATATTGTTGCAGAAGGTGGCAACCGCACTGTTATAGTTGGGGCGGCACCATTTGCCAAACAAATTGGGGAACCGATAAACCAGCACCTTGGCACCGGTTTCGGCGGAATAGTCAAAAAACAGTTCTTCGCCTGCCTTTTTGCTCTTGCCGTATTCGCCTTCGGCGTAACGACCCACCAAAGTGGCCTGAATGGAGGAAGAAAGCATCACGGGGCAAGAATTATGGTATTTTTTCAGGGTGTCCAGCAGGGTGGAGGCAAAGCCAAAGTTGCCCTGCATAAACTCTTCCTGATTTTGGGGACGGTTCACACCGGCCAGGTTAAAGACAAAATCCGCTTTTTCGCAGGCTTCTTCCAGCAAAGAGGCAGGAGAGTCAATGTCGTAAAGATACAGCTGATCAATGGAAAGGCCGGGACGGGTGCGATCTTTGCCGTCGCGGATACATTCCAAAGCGGCAGTTAAGTTTTTGCCTACAAAACCGGCAGCACCGGTAATCAATATGTTCATGGAAACCTCCAAAAGACGCAGCGGAAACAAAATCCGTCTGCACGGTCATTATTTTCCTTCCCAGGCAGCCAGCTGCTCCCGGATGAATTGCAGAGAAAGGAGCTTTTCCTGAACCTGCTTCACATTCAAAAGTTCGGTGTTGCTGGAGTTAAATTCGGTCAGGGGGTTGCGTTCCTTGTCGCCGTCCTTGAAGAACTTGTCGTAGTTCAGGTCACGCTTGTCGGAGGGAACACGGTAAAATTCGCCCAGATCGATGGCGTTGGCACATTCTTCGTTGGGCAGCAGAGTTTCGTACATCTTCCCGCCGTGGCGGATGCCGATGACACGGATCTCATGACCGGGTGCAAACAGACCTGTCACAGCCTGAGCCAGCACTTCGATGGTGCAGGCAGGTGCTTTTTGCACCAGAATATCGCCGGTCACACCGTTTTCAAAGGCAAACAGCACCAGATCCACAGCCTCATCCAGACTCATGATGAAACGGGTCATGGAAGGCTCGGTGATGGTGATGGGGTTGCCGGCTCTGATCTGATCGATCCAAAGGGGGATGACAGAGCCACGGGAACACATAACATTACCGTAACGGGTGCAGCAGATCTTGGTATGCTCAGGAGAAACGGTACGGCTCTTGGCTACGATGACCTTCTCCATCATAGCCTTGGAAGTACCCATGGCGTTGACGGGGTAGGCAGCCTTATCGGTGGAAAGACAAACCACATTCTTTACACCTGCTTCAATGGCGGCGGTCAGCACATTGTCAGTGCCGATCACATTGGTCTTGACCGCTTCCATGGGGAAAAATTCGCAGGAAGGGACTTGCTTCAGGGCAGCAGCGTGGAAAATGTAGTCCACACCGTGCATGGCATTTTTCACAGATGCCAGATCCCGCACATCACCGATGAAGAATTTGATCTTACCGGCAACCTCGGGCATTTTGGCCTGAAATTCATGACGCATATCGTCCTGCTTCTTCTCGTCGCGGGAGAATACGCGAATTTCGCCAATATCGGTTTGCAGAAAACGGTTCAGCACAGCGTTACCGAAAGAGCCGGTACCGCCGGTGATCATCAGGGTTTTTCCGGAAAAAACAGACATAATGGGAAGCCTCCGTATGTGTAATTATATTTTTTACAGCAGGTTTTTGTCCTGCAAGGGTTATCGATCAGTTGGCAAGTTCCTGCTCCAAAGTGTCCAGGAACTGATTGCGGGTAAAATGTGCCTCATAATAGGCACGGGCATTTTGTCCCAGCAAGGTCCGATGGGGGCAGCTCAGGAATTGGCGGATCGCCTGCTCCAAAGCCCCTGCATCCTCCGCGGGGGCACAGAAACCGCAATCGGCGGCCTGCAAAACCTGGGGGATCTCCCCGTTGGCGGCGGCCAGGATGGGTTTGCCTGCGGCCATGTAGGATTGTACCTTGGCAGGCAGGGTCATGCCGATAAAGGGATCGGCAGTCAGGGTCACCAGCATGGCATCGGCCATGGCATAGTATTGGGGCATTTCTTCCGGCGGCTTTCTGCCGTGGAAGATCACATTGCTTAGATCATATTTTGCTGCCATGGCTTTGAGATTTTCCAATTCAGAGCCATCGCCCACAATGTGAAACCGCAATTGGGGAATATCCTTTAAGCCCTTGGCTGCACCTAAAACCGTATGAAGGCTTTGGGCAGCACCAATATTGCCGGCAAACATCAGATCCACCGTGTCTTTCGGGGGTACTGAGGGCAAATTGTCGAATTGGGAAGCGGCATACTGCGGTAAATACCCGATCACTTCATCCCGGATCCCAAAATTCTCCTGGAGGTAGCCCCGGAACATTTGGGAGGTAATGAGGATCCGGTCAGCACGACGGTACAGCCGATCCGATACCCATCGGAACACCTTGTAAATAGGGGAGTTTTCTCCCACACCGCCGGCACTTAAGCTGGCAGGCCAAAGGTCCATGGTATAGAAGGTGACCTTCTTTTTTGTCCGCTTTCCGTAGGAAAGAGCGGCATTTACCATCATAATAGGGGAGGACTGAATGGCTAAAATCGCGTCATAGTCCTTGGGGAGCTTTCGGGAATACAAGGTAGAGGAAATGGCAAAACTATAATAGTTGAGCATACGGAAAAGAATATTGTTCCGCCGACCAATGGTAAAGGTGCGGAAAATTCTGACACCGTTATGGGTCTGACAGCGACCCTTTCCTTTTTTGTATTCCGGGTAAATATAACCCATTGGGTAATTGGGGATGTCGGTGATGACATCCACCTGATGACCCCGGGCAGCCAAACCCTCACACAGATCGGTGGAGGGGAAGGGCTCAGGCCAGTAATGCTGGGTAACAACCAGAATCTTCATAATGAATCCTTATTTGTCGGAAGCTGTGGCGGCAGGCTCTTCCTGCTCCAATTCCTCCAACATCTGTTCAATTTTCTGCTCATTTTCCTTTGCAACATCGAAACCTTCTGTGGATTCCTTGCTGAAAAGGATACGGATGGTCATGAGGATCAGTTTGATGTCCAAAACCAAAGAGTAATGCTCGATGTACATCAGATCCAGACGGATCTTATCGTAAGCACTGGTGTTATATTTGCCGTAGATCTGGGCGTAGCCGGTAAGACCGCCCTTAACCTTCAATCGGTAGTAGAACTCAGGAATTTCCGCACCGTACTGCTCCATGTGCTCCAGTCGCTCGGGACGGGGGCCGACAATGCTCATATCACCCTTGAGGATGTTAATGATCTGGGGCAGCTCATCCACACGGATGGCACGGATGATCCGACCTACCTTGGTGATTCTGGGATCACGGCCGGTGGCGGGGATGGAATGACCTTCTTTTTCCGCATTGACGATCATGCTGCGGAATTTCAAAATATTGAAAGCCTTGCCGTTAATGGTGGCTCGCTTTTGCTTGTAGAATATAGGACCGCCGTCTTCCAGCTTGATAGCCAGTGCGATCACCAGCATAAAGGGAGAGGCTAGGATCAAGGCAATCAGGGAAAGAATAATATCCATTGCCCGTTTTACAAACCGCTGATCGATGGTAAGACCCTTGCCGGCAACCAGGATCAGGGGCGTGTCGAAGGCACTGATGTCCTCGCCGTTGCGGATGATGATGTCGGTGATCTTGGGGGCAACATACAGACGGATGCTGTGCTGATAGCAGTATTTCACCACATCGTTACGAAGCTGGGCAGACAAGTCATTGAGCACCACGGCATCGTATTTGACAATCTCCTGACAGATGTAGTCAAAGCCTTTATCTTCGGAGATGAGAGCGTCCACACGGTACTTATCACGACGACTGTCCATTTTCAGCTTCATGCCGGCGGCAGGTTTGCTGCCGTAGACCATCACCATGTTATAGGGGGCATACAGACCGTGGTACAGAGCCTGAACCACTACGATAAACACAGCGGAAGCAACCACTTCCGTCAGCATCAAAAGCACAAGGGGAAGGGGGCTGATGAGCTCATCAGCGATGAGGCAAAGCTGGAAGAATGTGATAAAGTTTACAATCAGCAGTGCGATCCACTGTGCTACCAAAAGATCGGCCTTCCGAAGCTTGCCGAATTGGAATCCGTCGGAGTTATAAATAAAAATGTAGGTCAGGATCCCGTAAACACCGGCAAGAACATATTTGCCTTTGCCGTAGTAGTTGGGGAAAAGATCGGTGTCGTGATAGTAGTGACGCCAAAAGAAGTAGTATAATACGGAGAGGGCAACGACCTCTAAAATACTTTCAATACTTTGCAGGGTACCTTTGGTATGGCTGCTTAATGTTTTCTTTTTCTTCATTGAAACAACTCCCGTCAATATTCTGCGATGTTAGGATCTGCCGGAAAGTGGCAGGGGTAATTATGGTTATAAGTCCTTATGATCAGGACACAATGGGAAAAAAGGGCACACTAAAGCTGGGCATAACATCCCCATTGTTTTGTACATTATAAAGCAAAATATATATTTTTTCAAGCCCCAATATCTTACGGTGTCTTTTTACCCGATTTTACACCATTGGCAAAAGAAAACGGATAAGCCTAAAATTGAAAATTGAGAATGGAAAATTGAGAATGGAAAATTGAAAATTCCCGCACTCTGAAGATAAATATAAATTTACCATACAAACGCAACTGGTAATCGTACTTCCCGTGTCATCCTGAGCGACCAGCGGGAGTCGAAGGATCCTCACACTGACATGAAATGATAACACCATAGAAAATGGATAGATTCTTCGATTCGCTCCGCTCACTCAGAATGACACAGTG